>JAQSXP010000109.1 GCA_029256605.1 Devosia sp.
GCCAAGCGCGCGGGTGTTTCCGTCGCGACGGTGTCCAATGTGCTTTCGGGAGACAAGCCAGTGCGCGCAGACTCCCGCGAGCAGGTGATGGCTGCGGTTGAAGCGCTCAATTACCGGGTCAATCCCGCCGCTTCCTATCTGCGCAGCGGGCGCTCCAAGATCGTCGCCGCCATTGTGCCGGCGCTCGATAACCCATTCTTCCCCACGATCCTCGCGGCTGTCGAAGCCGGATGCCAGAAGGACGGCTATGAGCTGATCGTGGCAAGTTCCGGCAATCAGCCGCAGATCGAGGATGCGCGGATCGCGGCGCTGTTGCAGTGGAAGCCGGCCGGTTTCATCGTCATTCCCTGTGCGGGTGAGCTTAAGGCGCGCAAGCAAATCGAAGCGGCACGCATTCCCCTCGTTTTCGCCGATCGTTCGCCCGATGGCGCGCCCAGCGATTTCGTCGAGATCGACAATGTCGCCGCCGGGGCTGCCGCGGCGCGGCACCTGGTTCAGCTCGGCCATCGCAGCATTACGGTGTGTACCCCCTCCTTAACCGTTCGCAACTTGCAGGAACGCATCGCCGGCGTGGCGCAAGTGCTGGCGGAGTTCGGAGCGCAGCCGCGGGTGGTGGAAACCGGGCTAGGTGGCGCGCCTGAACTGCTGCCCGGATTACCGCGGTCCGGCAGCCTGTCGAGCAGATCGGCCGGCTAGCCTGGGCGCAATTGCTCGAGCGGATCAATGGCGCAAGCGGCGCGCCGGTACACCGGCAATTGCCGGTGGAACTGGTGCTGCGCGACTCGACCGCCGCACCGGCAGCCGGGATGGCACAGGCTTCTGGAGGAGCAGAGCTGCTGACGCTCGGCAAACGGCGCTAGGTCGCTGCGAAGAGGAATCTAGGAATCCCGGTCCAGACGCAAAGTCGGGCCGGAGTAGTGCGTAAACGCAACCACAATGGGAGGACTACATGTCTAGAACGATGATCGGAACGGCACTGGCAACGACGCTGGCCGGGCTGCTGCTGGCCGCGCCAGCCTATGCCCAGGTCGAGAATGCGACCGTGGCATTCCTGATGCCTGACCAGGGCTCGACCCGCTACGAAGAGCATGACTGGCCGGGCTTTCAGGCCGAGATGCAAAAGCTGTGTGCCAGCTGCAACCTGATCTACCAGAACGCCACGGCCGATGCGGCACTGCAGCAGCAGCAGTTCAACTCCGCAATTACCCAGGGCGCCACGGTGATCGTGCTTGATCCGGTGGACTCCTCGGCGGCCGCTTCGCTGGTGCAGCAGGCCCATGCCCAGGGCGTCAAGGTGATCGCCTATGACCGCCCGATCCCCGATACCCCAGCGGATTACTATGTTTCCTTCGACAATGAAGGCATTGGCCGCGCCATTGCGCAGTCGCTGGTGGACCACCTCAAGGCCGAGGGTGTGCCCGAAGGCGCGGGCGTGCTGCAGATCAATGGTTCGCCGACTGACGCGGCAGCGGGCCTGATCCGGGACGGCATCGACTCGGCGCTCGATGCCTCGGGCTACGAGACCCTGGCTGAGTTCGACACCCCCGACTGGGTGCCAGCCGAGGCGCAGCAATGGGCGAGCGGACAGATCACTCGCTTTGGCGACCAGATCGTGGGCGTGGCCGCGGCCAATGACGGCACGGCCGGGGGCGCCATCGCAGCGTTCAAGGCGGCCGGCGTTGACCCCGTTCCCCCGGTCACCGGCAATGACGCCGTGATCGCGGCACTGCAGCTGATCATTTCGGGCGATCAGTACAACACCATCTCCAAGCCGTCCGAGATCGTGGCAGCGGCCGCGGCCCAGGTCGCCTACAAGCTGCTGAGCGGGGAGACGCCGGAAGCCAAGACCACGCTTTACGACACCCCCTCCGAACTGTTCGTGCCGGTGGTCGTAACGCGCGAGAACATCAAGGCCGAGATCTTCGACAAGGATATCGCCAGCGCCGAAGAGGTCTGCACGGGCGAATATGCCGAAGGCTGCCGCGAACTGGGCATTCTCGAGTAAGCGCCAATCGCCGGTCCGCCCGGCCGCAAGCCGGGCGGACTTTCCTGCGAGCAAAGGAGCAAGGCCCATGTCCGACCCATCATCCACTGCGCCGCGCCCAGGCGAGCCGGTGCTCAGCCTGCGTGGTGTTTCCAAGAATTTCGGCGCCGTTTCCGCGCTGACCGATATCGAGCTCGATGTGCATGCCGGTGAAGTCGTGGCGCTGGTCGGCGACAACGGGGCGGGCAAATCCACCCTGGTCAAGATCCTGGCGGGCGTGCATCAGCCCACCGCGGGCACGATCCGCTTCAACGGCCAGGAAGTCAGCCTGAGCAGCCCTGCTGCCGCGCTCAATCTTGGCATCGCCACCGTGTTCCAGGATCTCGCGCTCTGCGAAAACCTCGATGTGGTCGCCAATATCTATCTGGGGCGCGAACAGGACCCGTGGCAGCTTGATGAAGTGGCCATGGAAGTGCGGGCCTGGACCCTGCTCAACGAATTGTCGGCCCGCATCCCTTCGGTGCGTGAGCCGGTTGCTTCCCTTTCGGGCGGGCAGCGCCAGACGGTGGCCATTGCCCGCTCCCTGCTGCTCGAGCCCAAGCTCATCATGCTCGACGAGCCGACGGCTGCGCTGGGCGTGGCGCAAACCGCCGAGGTGCTGAACCTCATCGAGCGCGTGCGGGCGCGCGGCCTTGGGGTCATCATGATCAGCCACAACATGGAGGATGTCCGTGCCGTGGCCGACCGCATCGTCGTGCTGCGGCTCGGGCGCAATAATGGCGTCTTCACGCCCGAGGATTCCAATCAGCAACTGGTCGCCGCCATCACCGGCGCCAGCGAGAATGCGGTGTCACGCCGCATGAGCCGCAAGCAAAACGCCGCCATGCCGGAAGGGGAGGCAACGCCATGAGCCAGCTTGATCAGCCAAACACTGCCGCCCCCAAGGCCCTCGACCGCAGCGATGTGCGTGTGCGGCATGACGAGGGCGTGGGCGGGGCCGTCCGCGCCTTTATCGACCGCGTGCGCTCGGGCGATCTTGGCATGCTGCCCGTCGCCGTCGGGCTCGTCGTGATCTCGCTGGTGTTCAGTGCGCTGAACCCGGTTTATCTCGCCCCCAATAACCTTGTGAACCTGCTGTTTGACTGCGCCACGGTCGGCATCATCTCGCTGGGCATCGTTTGCGTGTTGATGCTGGGCGAAATTGATTTGTCGGTAGGTTCGATGAGCGGGCTGGCTTCCGCCCTGTTCGGTTCGCTCTGGGTGACCCAAGGCTGGCCCTTCGAGGTGGCGATCCTGGCCGCCCTGCTGGCTGGCGTCGTCGTCGGCAGCATATATGCGCTGCTGTACAACCGGCTGGGCATGCCAAGTTTTGTGGCGACACTGGCGGGCTTGCTCGCCCTTTTGGGCCTGCAGCTCTACATCCTGGGCAATGCTGGCTCGATCAACCTGCCCTATCAGTCGCCGCTCGTGATGTTCGGGCAGATTCTGATGATGCCCAAATGGCTTTCCCATGCTTTGGGCCTGCTGCCTGGCATTTTTACCATCGTTCTGGGCATGCGGACGATCCAGCGCCGGCGCGCGGCTAATCTGAGTGCCGGGGGAATGGGCGGGCTCTTGTTCAAGGCTGCGGTGTTGACCCTCGTGATCGAAGGGGCCGTTTACTACCTTAATCTCGGACGCGGCGTGCCCTGGATGTTCGGCCTCTTTGTGGCGCTCGTCATCATCATGGATTACGCCTTTACGCGCACCAAATGGGGCCGCTCTATGCAGGCGGTGGGCGGCAACAAGGAAGCGGCCCGCCGCGCCGGCATCAATGTGCGGCGCATCTATGCCAGTGCCTTTATCCTGTGCTCGACCTTTGCCGCGCTGGGCGGCGTGCTGGCGGCGTCGCGACTGGCGTCCTCGAGCCAGCAGGCCGGCACGGGCGACGTGAACCTCAACGCCATCGCGGCGGCGGTGATTGGGGGCACGAGCCTCTTTGGCGGGCGGGGCAGTGCCTATTCGGCGCTGCTCGGTATCATCGTCATCCAGGCCATCGCCAATGGGCTCACCCTGCTCAACCTCAGCTCGTCGCTGCGCTACATGATCACCGGCGCTGTCTTGGCCATCGCCGTGATCGTGGATTCGCTGGCCCGGCGCTCGCGCGCCTCGCACGGGCGGGCTTGAGAGCCGAAACTGCCCGCGGGCATTCAAGAACGAGGCTGATGGGCAAACCCGCCCATCAGCAACAGTTTGGGTGAGGCACAAGGCTGCGGCGCGCTTCAACCCCTTTATCCAGGAGAACAAGAATGGCGGAATCCCTGCAAGGCAAGATCGCGGTGATCACCGGGGCGGCTTCGGGCATCGGCTTGGCAACGACCAAAGCCCTGCTCAAGGAAGGAGCGACGGTGGTGATGGTGGACCGCAACGAGGCGGCGCTGACGGCGCTTGCGGGCGAACTGGGCGACAAGGCGGTTGTCCAGGTCACCGACCTGCTCGACGCCGAGAGCTGCAACGCCATGGTGCCCGAGATTCTCGCCAAGGTGCCGCACATCGACATCCTTTACTGCAATGCCGGCACCTATGTCGGCGGCGATCTGCTTGAAACCACGCCCGAAGCCATCGACCGCATGCTCAATCTCAACGTTAATGCGGTGATGAAGAATGTGCATGGCGTTTTGCCCCATATGATGGAGCGCAAGACCGGCGATATCCTCGTTACCTGCTCGGTGGCCGGGCATTTCCCCACCTATTGGGAGCCGGTTTATTCGGGCTCCAAATGGGCAATTACGAGCTTTGTGCAGGGCATGCGCCGCCAGCTCATTCCCCATGGTATCCGCGTCGGCCAGGTCTCGCCGGGGCCAGTGGTTTCAGCCCTACTGGCCGACTGGCCCGAGGAGAATCTGCGCAAGGCCAAGGAAGCCGGCAGCCTCATGGATCCCGAGGAAGTGTCGGACGCCATTGTCTACATGCTCACGCGTAAGCGCACGGTGACGATCCGCGACATGATCGTGCTCCCCACCAGCTTCGACCGCGTCTGACACGGGCTTAGGGGAGAAACCGCCATGGCCAGCTATGTTATTGGGGTTGATGTCGGCACCGGCTCAGCGCGAGCCGGCGTGTTCGACACCGAGGGTCGCATGCTGGCCACGGCGCGCCGCAATATTGACATGCACCGCGAGGACGGCGGCATCGCCGAGCAATCCAGCGCGCAAATCTGGCAGGCGGTCTGCGAAACGGTTGGGCAAAGCGTGGCCGAAGCCGGGATCGACCCGGCCGATGTGCGCGGGCTTGGGTTCGATGCCACCTGCTCGCTGGTCGTGCTGGGCCCCCAGGGCGAAAGCCTGCCGGTGGGCGACCCCGCCCATCCCGAACGCGACATCATCGTCTGGATGGATCATCGGGCGCTGGAGCAGGCCGAGCGCATCAACCGCCACGGCCATGCCGTGCTGCAATATGTGGGCGGCCGCATTTCGCCCGAGATGGAAACCCCAAAACTGCTGTGGTTGAGCGAGCATCGCCCGGACATCTATGCCCGCGCCGCCAATTTCTTTGACCTCACCGATTTCCTGACCTGGAAGGCGAGCGGAGCGCTGGATCGCTCGGCCTGCACCGTCACCTGCAAATGGACCTATCTGGCCCATGAGCGTCGTTGGGATGCGAGTTATTTCCGCCAGATTGGCTTGGCGGATCTGGCCGACCAGAACTTCCAGCGTATCGGTCAAAGCGTCGTCGACCCCGGCACGCCGCTGGGACAGGGGCTAACCGAAGCCGCGGCACAGGCGATGGGCTTGTTGCCGGGCACGGCCGTGGCAGCCGGGTTGATCGACGCCCATGCTGGTGGATTGGGCACGGTTGCGGCCGGTGGCGACGCCATGCGCTGCCTCGGCTATGTGTTCGGCACCTCATCGTGCACCATGACGACCACCAAAGAACCGGCTTTTGTACCCGGTGTGTGGGGGCCCTATTATTCGGCCATGGTGCCCGGGGCCTGGCTGAACGAAGGGGGGCAGTCGGCCGCCGGTGCCGCAATCGACCAGCTGGTGCAACTGCATCCCGGTAATGCGGAAGCGACGGCCGTAGCAAAAGCGGCTGGCATGTCCCTGCCGCAGTGGCTTGCCGATCGCGCCTTGCAGCTCGCCGACAACGCCAGCGCCACGGTGCGGCTGGTCGACGACCTGCATGTGGTGCCGGAATTTTTGGGCAACCGGGCGCCCTTTGCCGATCCACATGCCCGCGCCGTGATCATGGGCCAGGGCATGGAATCGGGTCCCGATTCGCTGGTGGCCCTTTATGTCGCCGGCATTTGCGGCCTGGGTTATGGCTTGCGCCAGATCATCGAGACGCAGGCGGCTCATGGCGCTCCAGTGGAGACGATCAGCATCAGTGGTGGCGCCGGCGCCCATCCACTGACCCGGCAATTGC
>JAQSXP010000110.1 GCA_029256605.1 Devosia sp.
GGCCAAGCTGTTCGGCATTCGCGGTGATCTGCGCAAACCCTTCAAGGCGATGCTGGCGGAACTCGAAGGCGAAGGCGTGATCACGCGCACCCGCAAGGCTCTGCGCCGCACGGCCGCCCTGCCCCCTGTGACCGTGCTCGATATACCGACCGATGCCGATCCTGATGATCTGCACGCGTTCCCTGCACAGTGGAACGACGAAGAAGGTGAGCGCCCACGCGTCCGTGTATACCAGGGCCGCGATGCCCGCGTGGTACCAGCCCCGGGCGATCGCATACTAGCTCGCATCGACGCAGGCGAAGGCGAAGTTCCCGCCTATACCGCGCGGCCGATGAAGATTCTGGACAAGCCACGCCGTGCCCATATCGGGATCGTGCGCATGGATGAGGATGGCGCGCGCCTTATTCCCGTGGATCGCAAGCAAAAGGAAATGCGCATACCCATGGGAGACCTGGGTGACGCCAAGGACGGCGATCTGGTGGAAGTTGAGGTCAAGCTCTCTGGCCGCCTGATGATCCCGCGGGCGCGAGTGACAGCCGTCATCGGCAATCCGGCTTCGGAAGGCGCGATCAGCCTCATTGCCATTCACAGCCTCGAAATCCCCTATCGCTTTCCCGCCTCCGTGCTGCGCGAGGCCGAGGAAGCCAAGGAGGCCACACTCAAGGGCCGCGAGGATTGGCGCGATGTGCCCCTGATCACCATCGACCCCTTTGACGCCAAGGATCACGACGACGCCGTTTACGCGCAACCCGACCCGGACCCCGCCAATGCCGGCGGTCACCTGGTGACGGTGGCCATTGCCGATGTGGCGGCCTATGTCCGTCCGGGTTCGGCGCTCGACCGCGAAGCCTATCTGCGCGGCAACTCTGTGTACTTCCCCGATCGCGTTGTGCCGATGCTCCCCGAGCGCATCTCCAACGAGCTATGCTCGCTCAAGGAAGGCGAGCCGCGTGCCGCCCTCGCCGTGCGCATGGTCATTGGCGCCGATGGGCGCAAGCGGTCGCACAGCTTTCACCGCGTGCTCATGCGCTCGGCCGCTAAGCTGTCCTACCAGCAGGCCCAGGCTGCCATTGACGGCCAGCCCGATGACAAGGCCGGCCCGCTGCTCGAGCCCATCCTACGCCCGCTTTGGGACGCCTACGAGACCATGGCAAAGGCGCGTGACCAACGGGGGCCGCTTGATCTTGACCTGCCCGAGCGCAAGATTGTTCTGGATGAGAAAGGCATGGTCAAGGACATCCGCATTCCCGAGCGGCTCGATGCGCATCGGCTCATCGAGGAGATGATGATTGCTGCCAATGTGGCGGCCGCCGAAACACTGCAGGCCAAGAACATGCCCCTGCTGTTTCGCGTACACGACACGCCATCAAGCGAGAAGCTTGCAGCCTTGCGAGACTTCCTGGGCTCGCTTGATATCGCGGTCAAGAAATCCGATGCGGTCCGCGCCAGCGACTTCAACGGGATCCTTGCCCAGGCACGCAAGGCGGGCAATGCCGAGCAGGTTTCGGAGATGGTGCTGCGCTCGCAAGCCCAGGCGGAATATGCCCCCGAGAACTACGGGCATTTCGGCCTTAACCTCGACAACTATGCCCACTTCACCTCACCCATCCGCCGCTATTCCGATCTGATCGTCCACCGCGGACTGATCCGTGCACTGGGGCTTGGTGATGATGGCCTCTCGGACAACGAGATGCAAAAGCTCGCCGGTATTGGCCAGCATATCTCCGCCACCGAACGCCGGGCCATGGCTGCCGAACGCGAAACTTCCGACCGGCTGCTGGCGCAATTTCTTGCTGGCCACATCGGCGCGCGATTCGAGGGCCGCATCTCCGGGGTCACACGGTCGGGCCTCTTCATCCGGCTTCTCGATACCGGGGCTGATGGATTTGTTCCCGCCTCGACGCTGGGCGCGGATTTTTATCGCTTCGAGCAGGAGCAGCAGGCGATGATCGGCGATCGCACTGGCGAGAAATTCGCGTTGGGAGATCGGGTCACGGTGCGCTTGCTTGAGGTTGCCCCTGTAGCGGGGGCCATGCGGTTTGAACTTCTTTCCGAAGGCAGCCGCGTCAATCCGTCAACTACACGGCGGAGCACGAAACGCCCATCTAGGTCTTTCGGCCCCAAAGGTCGACGCAAGAGGTAGCCCCATGAGCATCGTAGTCAAAAGCACCGAAGAACGCAGTGTCATGCAAGCCATGTGGCGCGGGGTGCTGTGCAAGTGCCCCAATTGCGGCGAAGGCAAGCTGTTCCGGGCTTATCTCAAGGTTGCCGACAAGTGCGATAATTGCGGCGAGGAACTACTTCACCACCGTGCGGACGACTTGCCGCCCTATATCGCCATCACCATTGTCGGCCATATCCTGGTTGGCGTGATGATGCACATGGATATGTCGTACCACGTCAATCCGCTGACCTATCTCTACACCATGGTGCCGCTCGGCATCATCATGCCCTTGGCTATGCTGCCCTCCATCAAGGGCGCGGTGGTCGGGTTGCAATGGGCCAATCGCATGTATGGGTTCGACCCGGCCAAGCGCGAGGCTTGACAATGTGCGGTAAATCCGTAGGTTGCACCCAAATTCCGGCGTCGCGTTCGCGGCGCCTCTTTGTTTACGCGAGGACACTCCAATGGCAAAAGCCGCTTCAGTCAAGATCAAGCTCGTGTCGACGGCTGATACTGGCTTCTACTACGTCACCAAGAAGAACGCCCGCACCCAGACCGAGAAGCTGTCGTACAACAAGTACGACCCGGTTGTGCGCAAGCACGTCGAGTTCAAGGAAGCCAAGATCAAGTAATTGATCCCCTTCCCAGAACGAACAAAAAACCCCGCAGCAATGCGGGGTTTTTTGTTATGGGCCAGCTGGAGGGCTGGGGAGTTCCAGGCTCGCAGGCACAATGAGAAGAAAAGAGTGGCTGATCCGGAGCGGCATGTCGAAGAGGCCACTCTGTCCGCATCCGGATCAGCCGCCCTACGGTCTCAGGAGTTGCGGCGGACCTGAGAGAGCCGTAGGGAACTTTTGGCACTATCCACAAGAACTTGGCAGCGCCGTTAAAGAAACCCTACCGCTCCCCACGCAAAACTCAAGCAGATGCAGCGTCCTGCAGTGCGCAAGCTTTTGTTAAGTATAACGGATAACCCTAATGGCTTAGAGGTCTCTGCTTAAGCGGCGTCGAACACCACCTGGTTACGGCCCTGCCGCTTGGCACGATACAGCGCCACATCAGCGCGCTTCATCAACACTGCCGGGGTATCGGTGGCCCCTTCATTGAGGGTCAAGCCAGCCGAAACCGTCACCCACATGGGCCGGTCGCTGCCGACATCGAAACCCTGCTCGGCAATCGCGCGGCGCACGCGCTCCGCAACTGCCTCCGCCTGCCGCATATCGGTGTCGGGCATCAGCACCACGAATTCTTCCCCGCCGAAACGGCAGGCCAGATCCACGCCCCTGACGCTGCGCCGCAGCCGCTGCGCGAATTCCTTGAGCACGCTGTCGCCCACATGGTGGCCATAGGTGTCGTTGACGGCCTTGAAGTGGTCGATGTCGAGAATCATCACCGCCATGTCGCGGTCCTGCGCCTGCGCTTTGCTTAGCATCACCTGCAGGTGCCGCTCGAAATAGCGGCGATTGTAAAGGCCCGTCAGATCATCGGTGACAGCCATGGCCATGGTGTTGTTGACGCTCTGGCGCAACTCCAGCGCATAGCGCTGCCTGCGTATCTGCGTGCGCACGCGCGCCGCCAACTCGTTGCGCTCCACTGGGCGGGTGATAAAATCGTTGATGCCAAGATCGAGAGCCCGCACCACTTTGGGACGGTCGGTTTCATCGGCGATCAAGATGATTGGGAGCGTGCGCGTGTGTTCGAGCGTGCGGATCTGCGAGCACACCCGGAGCGGATCGAAGTTCTCCAGCGCCATGGCCACGAGCACGACCTCGTAAGGCGCACCGGTCACCTGGAAGACGGCATCGGCCGGCTGCACCAGCACATCGACGCTGTGCTCGGGGACCAGATAGCTCTTGATCCGCTCGGCGTGGCGCGCATCGGTGTCGATTACCAGCACATTCCCGCCGCCCTGATCGACATTATCCATCGCGCGTAGTGCATCTTCCATGGCGATCTGCTGGCCCGTCAGGGCCCGCGCTCGCAATTCATCTGTCAGGGTCTTCAGGCGCACTAGGCTTTTGACACGCGCCATCAGTTGCATGTCATCGACCGGCTTGGTCAGAAAATCATCGGCGCCCACTTCCAGCCCGCGCACCTTGTCGGAGGGCTGGTCGAGCGCGGTGATCATCAGCACGGGGATGTGGTTGGTCCGCGGGCTCGCCTTGAGGCGGCGACAGACTTCAAAGCCATCCATGTCCGGCATCATCACATCGAGCAGGACGAGGTCCACATCGTTGCGGTTGCAGAGCTCGATGGCTTGCGGGCCGGAGCTGGCCGTCAAAACCTCGTAGTATTCAGCGGATAGGCGTGCCTCGAGCAGGCGTACATTGGTCGGGATGTCGTCAACGATCAATACGCGTGCAGTCACTCTTCGCCCCACCTACCACAGCCGCCAATGTTGACGACCGGGCAGCATCACAGCTGCGCCGAGCGCAACGGCCCCCTCAAGCAGGGCCAATATAGCGAGCAATAGTTTCCAGAAAGTGAGGCACCGAGATGGGCTTGGAGATGTAACCCTCACAGCCGCCTTGCAAAATCCGCTCTTCATCACCCTTCATGGCGAACGCTGTCACGGCGATCACCGGAATATGGGCAAGCTCTTCATCATCCTTGAGCCACTTGGTGACCACCAACCCTGACACTTCGGGCAGCTGGATATCCATCAGGATCAAGTCGGGATGGTGCGCGCGGGCGAGATCCAGGGCCTCCATGCCGGAGCGGGTCTGGATAACGGCGTAACCGCGCGATTCGAGCAGATCGTTGAAGAGCTTCATGTTGAGCTCATTGTCTTCCACGATCATCACTGTTTTTGGCATCAAACCTCGCTTGCGCTGCTCGAGTACCCTCAGCACTTCGTTTTACCGCGCCCTTCAGCTAACATCGAACTCATTACAAAAGACCAAATGAGCCCGGCTGTGCCCCGTATTGAATCTGCGCCCCCTCCCAATGCCCCCGGGCTCGCTGACGCCTGCCTCTCCTACTTGGCCGAAAACCCCGACGAGTTGCTGGCCTTCATGCAGGTCGCCGGTCTTGATCCCGACTCGCTGCGCCGCTCTAGCGGATCGCCTGCCTTCCAGCACGGGCTTATCGACTATTTTGCGGCCAACGAGCCGTTGCTCCTGGCGCTATGCGCCAATACCGGCATGTCACCCGAAACTTTCATGCGGGTCTGGCACCAGCTCAACCCGGCAGGATAGCCCGCAAGCTGGGCGGGACGTCGATTCGGCCGGTTTTCGCTTGCGCCTGCCTGCGGCTGCCGCGATGATCTTATAAAGACTTCTGTGACAGTGCCGAAGCGGCCACGGTCCGGGTAGCGGCCACAGCATGGCCTCCACTTCCGCCCGGTCGGAATCGGTGTATCGATACGGCGAACATCTGACGACGGGCGTGCCCGATCTCTGGGAGCCGCCTTGGCGCAGTCTAGCCGCAACACCATTGCCGGCTGACTGGGCAAGCAAGGCCCCCGATGCTCATCCGGGCCTATCCAGAACGACGACAACCAAGGCGAACAGCGATGACCAGTCCCACCGAAAAACTGCGCGAATACGGCTACGAGCTCCCTGCCCCCAAACCACCCGTCGCCAGCTATGTTCCGGTAACCCGGACCGGCAACATTCTTTACGTCTCGGGCCAGATCTC
>JAQSXP010000111.1 GCA_029256605.1 Devosia sp.
TGGCAGCGACGATCTTGCTGGGATTGCAACAAGATACTGGACAGGCGGCGTGCCGGCTGATTTTTTACTTCAACTTGTCACGGACGGGGCCAAAGGCTGGCCTCGGCGCGACAACGGTATTTGTGCAGCAAAGCTGCACCTATGGGGAGGAAGTGCATGAAGAGACGTGAGTTTTTCAAGTCCGCATCAGTGGCGACGATCGGTGCCGCAGCGGCAACGACGCTGGCTGCGCCCGCCATCGCACAGGGCACGATCAACTGGCGCATGGTCACCACCTGGCCCAAGAACTTTCCGGGCCTGGGTGTCGGCGCGCAAAGGCTGGCGGACCGGATCGGCCGCGCTTCGGGCGGACGGCTCAATGTTCAGGTTTTCGCCGCCGGTGAAATGGTGCCGGGCCTTCAGGCGCTGGACGCCGTGATCGATGGCTCGGCCGAGATGATGCATGGCACGCCCTATTACTGGCAGAACAAGAGCCAGGGCCTGTCGTTCTTCACCGGCGTACCGTTCGGGCTGACCAGCCGCGAACACACCGCCTGGATGCGCTATCTCGGCGGCCAGGAAATCTGGGACGAGATCTACGACCAGTTCGGCGTCAAGGGCTTCATGTCGGGTGACACGGGCACGCAGGCCGGCGGCTGGTTCCGCAACGAGTTGACCGGGGTTGCCGATGTGCAGGGCCTGCGTTTCCGCACGCCGGGCCTCGGTGGTCAGGTCTGGGCCAAGCTCGGTGCTTCAGTGACCAATCTCGCCGCGGGTGAAATCTTCGCCGCGCTGCAGTCGGGTACGCTCGACGCGGCCGAGTTCGTGGGTCCTTACAACGACATGGCGCTGGGGCTCTACCAGATCGCCAAGAACTACTACTTCCCGAGCTTCGTCGAGCCCGGTCTCGCCACCGAACTTGTCGTGTCCAAGTCCAAGCTCGCCGAGTTGCCAGAAGACCTGCAGGAACTGGTCGCGACCTGCGCGCAGGCGGCCTATGACGATGTGGCTTCGGACATGTATGCCAATGAGCCGCGCTCGCTGGCAGCGCTGGTCAGCGAGCATGGGGTTCAGGTTCGCGCCTTCCCCGAGGAAATCGTCGAGGCTGGTGCCAAGGCATCGGTGGAGCTGATGACCGAGATCCGCGAAGGCGGCGACCCGCTCACCAAGAAGACGGCGGAAAGCTTTATCGCAGCGTTCAACCTGCTGCGCACGCGCACGGAAAACACCGACGTGCCCTATCTCATCGCCCGCGAGAAATACGTGCAGTACAGCTAAGCGACATCCTTGCTTGATGCAGAAAAGCCCGGGCAAGTTGCCCGGGCTTTTTGTTTGGTGCCGCGCTGGTTGCCGGGCAGCTAGTACAGCATGCTCGGCAGCCAAGTGATGATCTGCGGGAAGAAGAACAGGATAAATAGCGCCGAAATCTGTAGCAGCACGAAGGGGATGATGCCGCGATAGATCATGCCGGTGCTGACCCGGGGCGGGGCAACGCCGCGCAGGTAGAACAGGGCGAAGCCGAACGGCGGGGTCAGGAAGCTGGTTTGCAGGTTCACGCCAACCATG
The DNA here is from genome assembly GCA_029256605.1 of Devosia sp. GTDB lineage: Bacteria > Pseudomonadota > Alphaproteobacteria > Rhizobiales > Devosiaceae > Devosia. The sequence goes on from JAQSXP010000111.1 coordinate 1,546, forward strand.
ACGCCAAGCCAGATCGGATCCACACCCAAGGCCAGCAGCACTGGCGCCGTGATCGGGATCACGATGAAGATGATCTCGAAGGTGTCGAGAATGAAGCCCAGCAGGAACATGATCAACATGACGATGATGGTGGCGCCAATGGCGCCGCCCGGCATGTTGGACAGGAATTCATGCACGAGGTTGTCGCCGCCCATCATGCGGAAGACGACAGAGAACACCGCCGCACCAAACAGGATGATGAACACCATGGAGGTGATGGTGGCCGTGGAAATGACCGCCTGCTTGAGGATGGAAAAGCTCAGCCGCCACCGCAGGGCCGCCAGGATCATGGCGCCTACGGAACCCACCGATGCCGCTTCGGTCGGGGTGGCCATGCCGGCGAGGATCGAACCCAAAACGGCAATGATCAGCAGGAGCGGAGGCACGAGAGCGACAAAGACTTCCCGCAGCAGGTGCTTTTTCTCGCTCTCGGGCACGGGGGTGGCGGGTGCCGATTTCGGGTCGGTTACGGCCTTGAAGATCACCCAGAGCGCATAGAGCGCGACCAGCAGGAGGCCGGGCAAGATGGCGCCGGCGAACAGGGCCCCCACGGAGACGGGCTCGGGCGCGAAGTTGCCCTTTTCCATCTGCACCTGGGCGTTGATGCCCGAGAGCATGTCGCCCATGAAGATGAGGACTGTAGAGGGCGGGATGATCTGACCCAGCGTGCCTGAAGCGCAGATCACGCCGGTGGCGAGCTTGGGATCATAGCCGGCCCGCAGCATGGCGGGTAGCGAGATGAGGCCCATGGTCACGACCGTCGCGCCCACGACGCCGGTGGAGGCGGCGAGAAGGGCACCCACCACGATCACCGAAAGGGCGAGGCCGCCACGCAAATTGCCGAAGAGCTTGCCCATGGTGAGCAGCAATTGCTCGGCAATGCCGGAGCGCTCGAGCATGACGCCCATGAACACAAAGAGCGGCACAGCGACCAGGGTTTCACTGGTCATGAGGCCGAAATAGCGGCCAGCGAGGGAGCCGTAGTTGGAGGGGTCATAAACACCCAGCCACCAGCCGACGAGACCAAAGATCAGGGCGGTGCCGGCCAGCGAGAAGGCCACAGGAAAGCCGAGCATCAGGACGCCGACGACGCCCACGAACATCAAGGCGGAGAGAATCTCCCCGATAAGAACAGGGTCCATCAATGCGCTTCCTTGACGTCGTTGGCGCCGTAGCGCAGGTCGGGGGGCAGGAGGTTCTCGTTATTGGTGAGAACGAGGATCGAGCGCAGGGCCATGGCGATCCCCTGCAGCCCCACCAGAACCGCAAAGACGATTACGAAGCTCTTGAGAATGAAGAGGCCCGGCATGCCGCCGATATTGCTGGAACCCTCGTGGTAGCCCCAAGAGCGGGCGACCGCGGGATAGGTGTAGGCCAGCACAACATACATAAAGGGCAGCAGGAAAAAGACCACACCGAACAAATCGGCGGCCGCCTTCCAGCGCACCGAAGCGGGGCGATAAAAGATATCGACGCGCACATGATCGTCACGCAGCAGGGCAAAGCCCGCGACGCCGGTGAACATGGCCCCGCTCACCCAGACATAGAGATCCTGCACCCAGAGGGTGGAGGTATTGAAAAAGTAACGTTGCACCACGACGGTGAAACAAACGAGGACACAGGCCAAGGCGAGCCAGGACAGGATTTGTCCCACAAGCCAATTGATGGCGCTGATGCCCCTGACGAGCATGGCGAGCACTTGCAATCGATTTCCCCCAGCAGAGTTTCCGCTCGGCTGTGGATCTTGGGAATCCAACTCGTTGCCGGGAACGGAAATTTTGGTGGAGCGATTGAACAGCATCAGCGCTTTGCGTCAACTTGTAAGTAAACGATAGTGCGGGCAAAACTGCACTCTGCTGGTGACAAGACCGCCCCAAATGCTATGGCGCTACAGAGCGGCAACCAATGGCCGGCAAAGGAGCGCGCATGTTTGTTGTGGGTGGGGAAAGCCTGATCGATCTCGTATCCGAGCCGCGGCAGGGCGGCGAGGGATTCCGAATGCAGGCGCATCCGGGTGGGTCACCCTATAACTGCGCGATTGCGCTGGCCAAGCTGGGCAATTCCACGGGCTATCTGTGCCCGATCTCGAAGGACGGCTTCGGCTCCTACCTGCTCGAGCCCTTGGCCGAGGCTGGGGTCGAGACCCTGCTACAAGAGCGGGTGGCTGCGCCGACGACGCTGGCGGTGGTGACCCTCGATGCGCAGGGCAAGGCGCAATATGAATTCTACCGCGGCGCGGACCGGGCCTTTACTGCGGAAGGGATGATCGCGGCCCTGCCTGAAGACTTGTCGCTGTATCAGATCGGCGGTTTCTGCCCCATCCTGCCCGAGGATGCGGAAGCGTGGATCAAGGTGGTACAGGCGGCTGTGGCCAAGGGGGCGACAATCTCGATCGACCCTAATGTTCGCCCATCGCTGGTGGATGACTTCGAGAGGTACAAGCAGCGGCTGTCGTCCTTTCTCGATCTTGCCCATGTGATCAAGGTTTCGGAAGAGGATCTGGAGGCGCTGGATGCGGGCAAGAGCATCGAGGCGCACGCCGCCGAGTTGTTGGCGCGACCCAGTTGCGAGTTGGTGGTAGTGACCCTGGGCGAAAAGGGATCGCGCGCCTTTACGGCGTCGGGCACCGCCCAGGTCGGGATTTATGCGCCGCCGGTGTTTGGCGATACGGTAGGGGCGGGGGACAGCCTGATGGCCGGTATCCTGACCTGGCTGGGCGAAACCGGCGCCCTGCGGGCAGGGGCCTTGCAGGAGCTCGATGATGCGGCGCTCGCAACCACCCTCCGCTTTGGCGCTGTTGTCGCCGGGCTCAACTGCGCCGAAAAGGGCTGCCGGCCACCGGTCCGCAGCCAGGTGGACCGGGTGCTCGCAGAGGCACAATTCTGATCAGCCTTTTAGCTGCGGCTAATTACGTATAAGCTCCGGCAACCCAATCCGGAAAGCTCGGTACGTGGTCGACGGCGGCGATGATGACAGCAATGGCGGGATCGATGATCCCGGCAACCCGGCCTATTGGCTGCGCGGGCTTGAAGAGGCGGCCGTGCCCTTCGGTGGCTTCGAAGCTGAGCCGCTGGAGAGCTATACGGGGCTCTTCCAGGGCGTGCTCAGCCATTATGGCTATCGTTGCGCGCTGACCGGACTCGCAGCGCCGGCAGAGAGTACCCATTCGCGGTTGGAGGTTGCGCCGCTGCGGCCGCGCGACGCCGGCGGCAGTTTGCAGGTCAGCAATTTTCTTTGCCTCAGCACTGAAGCGCATCAGGCCTTCGAGGCGGGGCATCTGACCATTGGGCCGGGCTACGAGATCATTGTTGACCTCAGCCGGCTCGATCCTGAATTGCTGACCAGGCTCAATCCCGATGGCCGGCTCGCCTTGCCCAGTGACCCCGCGGCGGCTCCCGATCCCGAGGGTTTGGCATTTCACCGCAGCCAGGTTTTTCTGCGAGCCGCGGCCCGTTAGGTCAAATCGCCGGCGTTTGCTGCGCAACGGGGTTGCAGGCGGGCCGGCAAGCTCATAACCCTGTGCTATCGTTCCTTTGCCGTGAGAGTTCCCATGCCGCAAGACGCACAAGCCATGCGCTCCATTTTGTCGCTCGCGCCCGTGGTGCCGGTCATCATCCTTGATGATGTGGCGCTGGCGCGGCCGTTGGCCGAAGCGCTGGTAGCGGGTGGACTGCCCATTCTCGAAGTCACCCTGCGCACGCCCAATGCGCTCAAGGTGATCGAGGAAATGGGCAAGGTCACTGGCGCCATTGTCGGCTCGGGCACGGTGCGGACCGCCCAGCACATGAAGCAATCGGTCGATGCCGGGTGCCGGTTTATGGTTTCGCCGGGCATCTCGCCACGTATCCTGGATGCGGCCGACGACATGGGTATTCCGCTGTTGCCCGGCATTGGCACCCCAAGTGAAGCGATGACGGCGGCGGAACGCGGCTATAGCTTCCTCAAGTTCTTTCCCGCCGAAGCGCTGGGTGGCGCGCCGGTGCTCAAGGCCTTCGCTTCGCCGCTCCCAGACATCACCTTTTGCCCGACCGGCGGCATCGATCCGGCCAAGGCCAAGGTTTATCTCGGCCTGCCCAATGTGATCTGCGTCGGGGGCTCCTGGATCATGCCGGCCGATGCGCTGGCCGCCAATGATTTTGGCCGGATCGAAGCACTGGCGCGCGAAGCCTCGACGCTGCGCGGCTAAGCAGCA
>JAQSXP010000112.1 GCA_029256605.1 Devosia sp.
GTGGAGATGATCCGGCCCAAAGTGCAGGGCGCCGATGGCAATTGGCAGACCTGGATCGAGGACCCTGATGGGCACCGCATCGAGTTGATGCAGATGGCGCAAAATTCCATGCAGGCCCAGGCAGTGGCCCGGATCAAGGGACAGTAAGATTATGGCACGTATTGCTTACCTCACGGCAATCGACTTTGGGGCAGGGGAGCTGGCTTCGCTGCCCACCGCGTTGGCCGAGATCAAGATTACCCGCCCCCTGCTGGTGTCGGACCGGGGTATTGCCGCTTCCGGCCTGCTGGCGCGGGTGGAGAGCTTGTTGCCGGAACGGAGCCCGGTGTTTCTGGATACCCCGCCGAACCCAACCGAAGGGGCGGTGGATGCGGCGCTGCAGGCTTATCGCGCAGGGCAATGCGACGGCGTCGTGGCGCTGGGCGGTGGTTCGCCGATCGATTTGGCCAAGGGCGTGGCGCTGCTGGCGACCCATCCGGGCAATCTTGAGCAATATGCGGCCATCTATGGCGGAGTGGAACGGATCACTTCTGCTGTCGCGCCGACCATTGCCATTCCCACGACGGCCGGGACCGGCGCAGAAGTGGGTCGCGCCGCGCTGTTGACGCTGGAGGATGGCCGCAAGCTCGGGATCATCAGCCCGCATCTGATCCCGCGCCGGGCTATTTGCGATCCCGAGCTGACCCTGGGCCTGCCGCCATACCTGACCGCCGCGACCGGGCTCGACGCGCTCTCGCATTGCATCGAAACCTTCTTTTCGCCGCGCTTCAATCCGACCGCCGAAGCGATTGCGCTGGATGGGGCTGGACGCATCTGGCGTAACCTGCCACGGGCCTTTGCTGACGGCGCCGATGTTGCGGCGCGCACCGAGGTGATGCTCGGGGCGCTGCATGGTGGGCTGTCGTTCCAGAAGGGTTTAGGAGCAGTGCATTCGCTCAGCCACGCGTTGGGCGGCATGCAGGACCTCAAGCTTCATCACGGTACCCTCAACGCCATCCTGATGCCGCTCGTGGTGCGGTTCAACGCGCCCGCCGTTGGCGACAAGCTCGACCGGCTCAAGGCCGCCATGGGGCTGGAGCCTGATGAGGACCTGGCCGATGCGCTTGAGGCGCTCAACCGTTCCTTCGCACTGCCCGCGGGCCTCGCGCAGATGGGAGTTCGTCGCGACCATTTCGACTGGATCATCGAGCGAGCGCTTGCTGATCACAGCCACGCCACCAATCCGCGCGCCGCATCGGCCGAAGATTATCGCGCTATTCTCGAAGCGGCGATGGCCGACCCCGCTTCATCGGAATCCAAGCAATGAAGATTGTTGCCCTCAAGACCTTCGTGGCCAATGTGTCGCGAACCAATTTCGTGTTCGTCAAGCTCTACACCGATGCGGGGATCGACGGCGTCGGCGAAGCCACGCTGGAATGGAAAACCAACACTGTGGTTGCTGCGCTGGAGGAGCTGGAGCGCGTCCTGATCGGCAAGGATCCATTTGCCGTGGATGCCCTGCTCGAACAGTTGCACCGGGATAGCTATTGGCGCACCGGAGCGGTGTTCCGGACCGCCCTGGGCGGCATCGAGGCGGCATTGCTCGATATCAAGGGCAAGGCGCTGGGCGTGCCGGTGTTCGAGTTGCTTGGTGGCAAATATCGCGACCGAGTTGCCTGTTACGCTAATCACTGGTTCTTCGGGGCCACGACGCCCGAGCAATATGCTGCCAATGCCCGCAATGCAGTGGCGATGGGCTATAATGCGCTTAAGTGGGACCCGTTCGATGTTGCCGATCTCGAAATGGATCGCCGTCAGCGACGGCAGACCATCGAGATCGTGGAAGCCGTGCGCGACGCTGTCGGCCCAGATGTGAACCTGATGCTCGACGTGCATGGTCGCCTCAACGTGCCGACGGCCATTGCCATGTGCAAGGCGCTGGCGCCTTATGACCTGACCTGGATCGAAGAGCCTACGCCGCCCGAAAGCATCGACGCACTGGCCGATGTGCGCGCCAACAGCCCGGTGCCGATCGCGGCGGGCGAGCGGTTCTATGAACCGGCCCGCTTCATTGAGGCCTTGAACAAGAAGGCCGTCGATATTCTGCAGCCCGACGTTTCCCATGCCGGTGGCCTGGGGGAAACCAAGCGCATCGCCCACACGGCGCACGCGCATCTGATCCCCATTGCCCCGCACAATCCCGTCGGGCCGGTGATGAACGCGATGACGCTCCATATGTCCGTCGCCATTCCGAACTTCTCGGTTTTCGAGACGGTTTCCGTTGACGTGCCATGGCGCAAGGAACTGGTACGCGAAACCCTGCAGTTCGAGAACGGCTTCATGCTGGCGCCAACCGCCCCCGGGCTGGGCGTCGAGTTGATCGAGGAAGCCTGCGCGCGCTTCCCCTATGAAGCGACCAATGTGCCCTTGTTCGACGGGTCGATGAACACGTCGGGAGTAGCGACGGGTAAGCAGACCTTTGGCAACTAGGGTTTGGCCGGTGGGGGCCGCGAACTCGGGCGAACAGTCGCCCGAGCCGCTGCTGATCCGGGGCGGGCGCGTGATCGATCCCGGGTCGGGCTTTGACCAGGTGGCTGATGTGCTGCTGGCGCAAGGGCGGGTGGCGGCGATTGGCCGTGACTTGACGGCGCATGATGGGGCGGAGTTCGATGCCCATGGTGCCCTTGTGGTGCCGGGCCTGATCGATATGCACACCCATGCCTATTGGGGTGGCACGCTGCTCGGCGTCAATGCCGACAAGTTGGGGCCTCGTTCAGGCGTGACCACCTGGGTGGATTGCGGCAGCGCTGGTGCGGCGACCTTTGAAGGCTTTTTGTATCATGTGATCCGGCCCAGCCGGATGCGCATCCTGCCATTGATCAACCTGTCCTATATCGGGCTGACTGCAGCCGGCAATCTCAGCATGGATGTGGGCGAGCTGCACGATTGGCGCTTTGCCGATCTGCGTGAACTGGCGCGCATGCGCGACACCTATGGGGATGAGATCGCCGGGGTAAAGCTGCGGGCGAGCAACAATGCCTGTGGCGAGAATGGGCCCATGTTGCTGCCGTTGGCACGTGAGGCTGCCGATATCCTCGGCGTGCCGCTGATGGTCCATGTGGGCGCCGCGCCTCCGACGATCGATGAGGTGCTGCCGTTTCTGAGGGAAGGGGATATCCTCACCCACATCTACAATCCGGCCCTTGGCGGTGGCGTTCTGGATGCTCGCGGCAAGCTGCGGAGCAGCGTGCGCGACGCCCTGGCGCGTGGCGTGCGCATGGATGTGGGGCATGGCGGCAGCAGTTTTTCGTTTCGGATCGCCGAGCTCGCGATGGATCAGGGTTTGCTGCCCGATGCCATCAGCACCGATCTGCATGCGCACAATATCGATGGACCGGTGTTCGATCTGCTGGCGGTTATGGCCAAGTTCGGCGCGCTGGGGATGGATCTGGTCGAGGTGCTGCGGCTGGTGACGGCGAGCCCTGCAGCGGTGATGCGGCACTCTGAGCTCGGGCGGCTCGGCGTTGGCGGCGAGGCCGATCTCGCGGTGTTTCGGCTCGAGGCGGGTGGAGACGAGCTGGTGGATGCCGAGGGGCAGATACGACAAGCGCCCTGGCGCCTGCGCAATGAACTGACCGTCTGCCGCGGGCAGGTGCTTCATAGCTTTGAGGATGGCAGATCCGAAGGGCGTCACTACTGAGCGGGGCAGGCAGAACTTGACGGCCAGACTGGTTGACAAGAGGTGGGCTTCTGCGCCACAGTGCATAATAGAACTAACAGAATTCAAATATGAACTGGGTCGCTCATAAGATCCGCTGTTGGCCGGGAGACTTGCAAATTCGCTGGGCCATTGAGGCCGAGCCGCCGTGGGCGGGTGATTGCGGCGTCCGGGCCGTTCGAGTTTCCGCCGGTGCAGGACGCCGGCGCGTTGTAACCGCGACCTTGTCGCTATGGGAGGAATGATGAAGAATTCGACGATCAAGACCATGTTGGCGGGCGCCGTTTCGGTTGTGGCGCTGAGCAGCGGCATGGCTTTCGCCGGCGAAGTTGTGTGGTGGACCCCGAACTTCAACGAGGCGCGTGCGCGTGAGCTTGTAACCAAGTTCCAGGAAGCGCATCCGGAAATCACCGTGAACCTGCAGATCACGACGACCGATGGTTTGCCGCAGCGCGTGCTGACTGCATTGCAGTCCGGGGCTGCGCCTGATGTGATCGACGTGCAGCATGGCTGGGTTAACGGCTATGCCCAGAACAATCTCGTGATCCCGCTGGATGACGTGCTGCAGGATCGCGAGGATTATGTTCCGGCCGCGCTCGATTACGTCACCTTCGACAACCAGCTCTGGGGCATGCCCTACCGCATTGAATCCATTGCGGTGATCTACAACAAGGGCCACTTCACCGAGGCTGGTCTTGACCCCGAAAATCCGCCCCAGACCTGGGACGAGTTGGTGGCGGCAGGTGAGGCGCTGACGCGCGAAGGCCGTTCCGGCTTTGCGATCACTGGCGGCGGGGAAGTCGGCAACACGATCTTCCGCTCCATGCCCTTCATGTGGATGAATGGCGGCGGCATCATTTCGGAAGACGGCACGCAGGTGTTGGTCAACAGCCCTGAAACCGTGGAAGCGGTGACGTTCTATACCGACTTTTACAAGAATGGCATTTCCCCCAGCTCCACCCTGGAAAATGACGGCACCGCCAACCGGCGTCTGTTCATTGCCGAAACCGTCTCGATGTACCAGGCGGGCCAGTTCGACGTGAACTCGATCAAGACCGAGAACCCCAATATCGATATCGGCGTGATGACCATCCCGCATCCTGAGGGCAAAGACACGGCAGCAGTGCTGGGTGGCTGGAGCTTTGTGGTTCCGACGGATGCCAAGAACCCTGACGAGGCCAAGGTCCTGGTGGGTTTCCTTGCCGAAGCGGAAAACCAGGGCGCTCTGACTGACACCTTCCCGGCCCGCCTGAGCGCTATGGAACTGCCGCGCTTCGACGATCCGATCCTGCAGGTCTACAAGCAGATGCTGCCCTTTGGTCGTCCGGCTCCGGCCCATCCGAACTGGGTGCAGATTACCCAGGCCTATTTCGATGGCATCCAGCGCATCCTGCTGGGTGACGAGGATCCGCAGACCGCCATGGACGGCGCTGCCGAAGAAATCGAAGCCCTGCTCTAAACTCTGCTTCTCCCCGTACCCCGGTGGTCAAAAGCCGCCGGGGTATTGTTTATCCCTCGCTTTCGGTGGCCGCCATGCAACGACAGTCCACAGGCTATTTGTTTGTTCTGCCCGCCCTCTTGGTGCTGGGCCTGCTGATCGCCTATCCGGTGGCGTATACGGGCCTGCTCAGTGTCACTGACAACAAGGGCAGTTATGTCGGCGTGGAAAACTTCGCCCGCATCCTGGGCGCTCGCGCCACCCCGACTGCCTTCATGAACACGCTCTGGTGGGTGTTCGGCTCCATCGTGTTCCAGGTGATCCTGGGCGTTTTGGCCGCGATCCTCCTCAATCAGAACTTCCGGGGCCGCGCGATTGTGCGGTCGGTGACACTGATCCCCTGGGTCGTGCCCGGGATCGTGGCTGCCACCACCTGGGCCTGGATGCTCCATACTGAATTTGGCATCATCAACTATATGCTGACAGCGCCCGGGATCATGCCCGAGCCTGTGGGTTGGCTGACCAATGGCAGCACGGTGCTGCCGGTGATGATCGCCATCAATATCTGGAAGATGTTTCCCTTTGTCGCCATCATGGTGCTGGCGGGCCTGCAATCCATCCCCAACGAT
>JAQSXP010000113.1 GCA_029256605.1 Devosia sp.
GCGGCGATGAGCGGAGCGCACTGCATGGGCGGGCATTAACGCAGGATGAGGTGAAGAAAAAGCTGACGCCTCATCAGGGCTTCGTGATGCCCCCGATATGCCAACCTGCCGCAGCCCAACTTGGCAGTGCCGCGGCGAATGCCTATTATAGCGCTATGACAACACTTGAAGGACAGATGCTGGTCGCGATGCCTGATATGGCAGATGAACGCTTTGCCAAAAGCGTGATCCTGCTTGTGGGCCATAACGACGACGGCGCCATGGGACTGGTTGTGAACCAGCGCATCACCGAGATGCGGTTCGCCGATATCCTCGACGAACTCGACCTGGGCGACCCCGACGCCGTGATCCGGCTGCCCGACACCATCCGCGAACGCCCGGTGATGCGCGGCGGCCCGGTGGAAAAGGGCCGCGGCTTCGTGCTGCATTCGGCCGACTACAAGAGCGGCAATACCTATGCCGTGGCCGATGGGGTATGCCTCACCGCCACGCTCGACATCCTGCGGGCCATGGCCTTCGGCCCCGCGCCCAAGTCGGCGCTATTCGCCCTTGGCTGCTGCGGCTGGGGCGCCGGCCAGCTCGAAAGCGAGATCAGCAATAATGGCTGGCTCACCGTCCCCTTTACCCATGACCTGGTGTTCGAAACGCCGGTTGAGCAGCGCTACGAGGCGGCGCTGGCCAGCATGCATGCGAGCCTTGCCAATCTCAGCACTGACGCCGGGCACGCCTAAAAGGGTCACACCAGCTCACCCGCATTAGCGGGCGAGCTGTGCACTCAGATGCTTGGTGAATTCGCTGGCGCTCATGGCGGCGCCAAACACAAAGCCCTGCGCCAGGCGGCAATTATGCTCGCGCAACCGGTCAAGCTCGGGCTGGGTTTCCACCCCCTCCCCGATCACCGCCAGGTCGAGATCATTGGCCAGCGCAATGATGGACCGCATGATCGGCCCTTGCGTATGGCCTGCGCCATTGACGGCGCTGATCTGCACGAAGTCGGGCGGGATCTTGATGGTGTCGAACGGGAACCGGTGCAGGTAACCCAGCGACGAATGGCCGGTGCCGAAATCATCGAGTGCGAGCCCAATCCCCAGCTTGTGCAAGGCGTCGAGCACGAAGGCGGAGTGCTCGGGATTGGTCATCACCTGCGACTCGGTCAGCTCGAGCTTGAGGTGGCTGGCGATGCCGGGATTTTGCCCCAGGATCGTGCGGATGTCGTTGAGCAGGGCCTCGGTCGCCAGTTGCGTCGGCGACAGGTTGACCGACACGAAGAATTCGTCGGGCAGGTTGGGCAATGAACTCACCCAATCGCGGGCGTGGTAGGCAGCCTGCTCGAAGGCGATGCGCCCGAGCCGCTCGATCTGCCCGGAGCGCTCCGCCAGGGTAATGAACTCTTCGGGAGCGACCACGCCGCGGGTTGGATGGTTCCAGCGCATCAGCGCCTCAGCCCCGGCGATCTTGCCCGATTGGATGTCCATGATCGGCTGGAACTGCACCTGCAATTCACCATTCTTCATGCCCCGCTCAAGGTCTTCTTCGCTCGTGCGGTTATAGGCTGAAATGGAGCGGGCCGAAGCGCGATAAGCCTCGATGCGATCACCGCCCAGGCGCTTGGCGTAATACATCGCCAGTTCCGCGTCGCGCAGCACTTCGGTCGCGGTCGCCGGCTCGCTGTCATAGATGGTGATGCCGATCGAGGCGGTCAGCGTCAGGTCGCGATCCCCAAAATTGAACGGCGCCTTGAGCGACTTGCGGATCTGCTCGGCGGTTTCGGCGATGCGGCTCGCGGTTTGCTCGGCCGCCAGCACCACGGCGAACTGGTCGCCGGTAATCCGCGCCACGGTGTCGAGCGGCCGCATGATGCGGGCAATGCGCCGCGAAATCGCGAGCAGCACCGAGTCGGCGGCCGAATGGCCGATCCGCTCCTCGAGCTCCATGAACCGGTCGATATCGATCAGGAACACGGCCGGCTTGACGCCATTGGGGGTCCGGCCCCGCTCAAGGGCGCGGTCGAGGCGGTCAAGGAACAATTGCCGATTGGGCAGGCCAGTGAGGCTGTCATGCACCGCATCATGCAGCAGCCGCTCACGGGCCGCGCGATCCTCGGTGACATCCTGGAGCGTGCCAACGATGCGGTTGACCTGCCCGTCGCCGCCGAGCACCGGTTTGACCCGCATGCGGAAGGCCCGGTAATTGCCGTCATGGCCGGCAATGCGCATATCGGACGAAACCTTGCCGCGCCGCAGTTCCACCAGCGTATCGAAGGCCGTGCGGAAGCGATCGCGATCCTCGGGGTGAACGCGGTCGAGCCAGCGCTTGATCGAACCACGCAGCGCACCACGCTTTTCGCCCAGCCGCGTTGCTAGCTCGTCCGAGACTGACACGCGGTCGCGCTCGATATTCCAGTCGAACACGAAATCGCCCGAACCCGTCAGCGCCAGTGCCCGACGCTCGACTTCCGAAAGGGTGCCGATCGACACCTGTCCTTCCGAAAAGGCGTGCTGCACCGCAGTAAAGCCCAAGAGCATAACGGCAAGCACCAGCCCACCCGCCACGGCAGGCTGCGCCACATCGTTGGACACCTGGCCCGAGATCACCAGCCAGCTGAAAAACAGCCAGGCGATGATGATGATCCAGGTGGGCACCAGTAGCACCGCCCGGTCATAACCGCGCAACGCCAGCAAGAGGATCAGGAAGAAGCCGGAAACGCCCAGCAGCACCAGCACGAGACGCGCGATGGTTGCGGCAATCGCGGGCTGGAAAAACGCAAAGGCAAAGAGCGCGAGGAACAGCGCCGCCAGCCCCAGCGCCAGATGCACAAAGCGCAGATGCCAGCGATGCAGGTTGAGATAGATGAAGAGGAAGCCCGCCAAGGTGGTGGCGATACCAGCCTCGGACGCCGCCCTGATCGGCTGCATGGCCCCCGCCGGCAAACCCAGCAAGCGCCCGAGCACGCCGAAATCGATGAGCAGGTAGATCAGCACGGCCCAGGCAAAGGCGGCAGTGGCGGGAAACACACCCCGGCCCTTGACCACGAACATGATGGTCAAAAACACGGCGGCCAGCGACGCCACGCCCAGCACCACGCCCCGAAACAACGTAAAGGAGTTCACATAATCGCGGTACGCGTTGGGCTCCCAAAGGTAGAGCTCGGGCAATTCGCCGGTCGCCAGTTCCGCGACGAGCGTCACCGTCGCGCCGGGATCGAGCGTGATCTCGAAGACGTCGGCCTCGCTGTCGGCCAATCGTACCGGGCGGATGCCGGCGCTCGGGGTCAGGGCGGTGATGCGCTCATTGCCAAGATCGGGCTGGAACACGCCCGACCCCGGCAGGCGGAAAAACGGCGCGACAAGGAGCCGCTCGATCTGCTGGTCGCTGTCATTGCGCAGCGCAAACAGGGCCCAGTTCGGATTGGTGCCCTGCTCGCTCGCCAGCACCTCGATGCGGCGGATAATCCCGTCCTCGCCGGGCGCGGTCGACAGCTGCACCCGGCCCTCGCTGCCCTGCTGGAGCTGAACCACATCCGAGAGGTTAACGGCGTTGACGTCCTGGGGGACGGTGATGACCTCGAGGGCGGCGACGGGCGCGAGGCCGAACAGCGCGAACGCAAGGCAGGTCGCGAGAGCAATAAGGTGACGCATCAGGGGCGATTATATCCTGCGCTAGGCTGCATTAAGGCAGTGGTCCGGCGCGTTCAGAAACGAAAGGCGACGGCTTGCGTGGCGACATTGCGCTTTGGTAGCCGGGAAAGCTGAATCGAACAAGCTTTGGCCAGTGTTGCCGTGCCGCAACGGTGGATATCAGCGCTGGCTGTAGTGCAGGCGCTGGTAGCGCTCCTTGACGAGGCCAAACAGCACATGGTCTTCCCAGCGCCCATCGATCTGCAGGTATTTCTCGGCAAAGCCTTCTTCGACAAAGCCGTTCTTTTCGAGCACCCGCCGCGAGGCCATGTTGCCGGGCAGGAAGGCGGCGTGGATGCGATGCAAGTCCAGCGTGTCGAACACGAAGGGCAACGTAACGCCCACCGCTTCGGTCATCAGCCCCTTCCCGGCCCATTGCTGGCCCATCCAATAGCCTAGGGTCACGAACTGGGCCGCCCGCCGGCGGATATTGGACAGGGTGATTCCCCCCACCAGCACCTGGCGGTCACCCTCTCGGCTGAAGATAAAAAGGGAATAATCCGTGCCCTGCTCGGCTTCCTCCCGCGCCCGCTTCACGCGGCTGGCAAAGACCCGTCGCGCCAGGTCGGCCTCGCTCCAGCGAGGCTCGAATGGCTTGAGGAACTCGCGGCTCGAGCGGCGCAGCTGCTGCCAGCTGTCATAGTCACCATGCTGAGGCAGGCGCAGCATCACCCGCGGGCCACGCAGCGCCAGGGGTGTCGATGGTGGTGACCAAGGCCAGAGCATGGCGCCGGCTCACCGCTTCAGCAAATCGCCGATAGCGCCCACTTCGGCCAGCTTGCCGACCGGGCCAATACCAGCAAGGGTGGGCGTTGCGCTCATGAACAACTGCTCGGCAACATCCTGCACGCGCTTGGCGGTGATGCGGTTGATGCGCTCCACGGTTTCCTGCATCGGGATCGGGCGACCCCACAGGATTTGCTGGCGCGCCAGCTGGCCAGCACGGGCCGAAGGGCTCTCCAGCGACATCAGCAGTCCGGCGCGGATCTGGTTGCGCACGCGGATCACTTCTTCATCGGTGATGGTTTCCGTGGCACGGCGCAGCTCATCGAGCACCACCGGCACCAGTTCCTCCACCTCGTCCTCGCCGGTTGCCGCGGCGACACCGAACACGCCGCTATCGGCGAAGGCCCAGTGGAAAGCATAAACGGAATAGCAGAGGCCGCGCTTTTCGCGCACTTCCTGGAACAAGCGCGAGCTCATGCCGCCGCCCAGAATGGAAGCCAGCACTTGGGCTGCATAAAAGCCGTCGGAATTATACGCCCGCCCCTCAAAGCCCAGCACGATATGGGCCTGTTCGTGGTCGGACAGCAGGCGCTCCTCGCCGCCATGATATTCGGCGCGCTGCGGGGCCGGCGCCCCATTGGGCTTAAGATCGCCGAAGTGCTGGCGCGCCACATCCACAAGGCCCTCGTGATCGACATTGCCGGCCGCGGCGATCACCATATGGTCGCCCACATAGTTGCGGCCCATATATTTGCGGATCGTGTCGGGGGTGAATTCACGAACTGAGTCGACGGTGCCCAGAATGGTGCGGCCGATGGGCTGGCTCGGATATGCCGCCTGCTGGAACAGATCGAACACATGATCGTCCGGATTGTCGCGCGCCGCGCCAATCTCCTGAACGATCACCTGCTTTTCGCGCGCCAGCTCGTCGTCATCGAATTGCGAGTTCTGCAGAATGTCGGCCAGGATATCGGCCGCCAGCACCACATCATCCTTGAGCACCCGGGCGAAATAGCCGGTATGCTCGATGGAGGTCGCCGCGTTCAGATCCCCGCCGACATTTTCGATCGCCTCGGCGATCTGCAGCGCCGTGCGGCCCTTGGTGCCCTTGAACGCCATATGCTCGAGCAGATGGGAAATGCCGTGCTCGGTCTTGCGCTCGCTGCGCGCCCCCGCCTTCACCCAGACCCCGAGCGAGGCGCTTTCCAGATGCGGCATGTCGTCGGTGAGCACCACCATGCCATTGTCGAGGGTCGTCGATTGTACGCTCAAGCAATCCTCCCGGCCGCTGCGATCCTGCGACCGCTTTTTCAGCGTTCTGTTTCGGCGGCGCGTGTTCGCGCGGCAATAAAGGCTTC
>JAQSXP010000114.1 GCA_029256605.1 Devosia sp.
CATTCCGGCACCATCCCCCGCTGGCTGCGCAAGGATGCCGTTTTCGCCTTCGCCGATCTTGTCGGGCGCCTCGACGAACATTGGCGCGTCCTCCTCGAGCGCGGCCTCGACCTCGTGGTGACCACCGGCATTGTCGGCACCGATCCCGACCAGCATGCCCTCAGCCGCATCCCGGGCGAAGTCATGTTCTCCTTTGAAGTGCGCAGCCAAAGCCACGACACGCTCGAAAGCTTCTACGAACTGTTCCGCGCCGAATGCCGCGCCGTCGGCCAGCAGCGCGGCGTCGTCTTCGAGCTCGACGAGCGCGTTTATACCGAGCCCGCCCGCATGGACCCCGCCGTGATCGAGCGCCTCTGCGCCGCCGCCGCCGCTTGCGACCTCGACCCGCAAACCCTGCCCTCCGGCGCCGGCCATGACGCGGCGGTGTTCGCCAATGCCGGCATTCCCTCGGGCATGGTGTTCGTGCGCAACGCCAATGGGTCGCACAATCCCGCCGAAGCCATGGATATCGGGGATCTCATCAAAGGCACCGATGTGCTTTATAAGGCCGTGACCGCCACCAACTGAGCCAGGCCCCCGACCCTATGCGATCCCTGACCATCCGCAAGCCCGTCGACCTTCACGTGCATTTCCGCGACGGCGCGGTGCTCGATGCCGTCGTGCCCCACACCGCCCGCCAGTTTGCGCGCGCCATCGTCATGCCCAACCTGGTGCCCCCGGTCACCACCGCAGCCATGGCCGCCGCTTATCGCGGGCGCATCGAGGCGGCCATTCCCGAGGGGGTCGAGTTCACCCCCATGATGACCTGCTACCTCACCAACGCGACCGATCCCGCCGACCTCATTGCCGGTCATCGCGACGGCATCTTTGCCGCGGCCAAGCTTTATCCCGCCCACGCCACCACCAATTCGGCCCATGGCGTCACCTCCATCGCCGGGCTCGATCCGGTATTCGCCGCGATGGCCGAAGCCGGCATGCCGCTCCTCACCCATGGCGAGCTCGTCCACCACGATGTCGATATCTTTGATCGCGAAGCGCGCTTCATCGATGCCGTTCTCGCTCCGCTGCTCGAGCGCCACCCCACACTCAAAGTGGTGATGGAGCATATCACGACGAGCCAAGGCGCCCAGTTCGCGAGGAGCCACGGTCCGCGCGTTGCTGCCACCATCACTCCCCAGCACCTGCTTTATGATCGCAATGTGCTGTTCGAAGGCGGCATCCGCCCGCATTATTATTGCCTGCCCATCCTCAAGCGCCGCTCCCACCAGCTGGCGCTGCGCGAGGCGGCGACCAGCGGTGCGCCCAACTATTTCCTTGGCACCGACACCGCGCCCCATCTGCGCCACCTCAAGGAAAATGCCTGCGGCTGCGCCGGCGTCTTTTCGGCTCCCGTCGCCGTCGAGGCTTATCTCAAGGTCTTTGCCGAGGAGAATGCGCTCGACAAGTTCGAAGCTTTTGCCTCCCTCAATGGCCCGGCCTTTTACGGCTTTGCGCCTTCGGAAACCCGCGTCACCTACGAGGAACGCGCCTGGACCGCGCCCGCCAGCGTTTCGGTGGAAGAGCACCAGATTGTCCCGCTCTTTGCGGGCGAACGAGTTGACTGGGCTTTGAGCCGCGGTTTATAGCGAACCGGTTGCAATCGAGATTTAAGCACCCTGCGGCGCTGGACTTCCATCCGGCGGCCGCGATTTCGCGCGACCGCATGACGCAATGATGAAGGACTGTTTCCCATGAGTGCACTGCACCGCAGCGAAGATAAAAAAGCCATCGCCCGGCAAACCGCCCGGATGATGCTCGAGATCAACGCTGTTCACTTCAATGCCGAACATCCATTCGTCTTCACCTCCGGCTGGGCCAGCCCGGTTTATGTGGATTGCCGCAAGCTCATCTCCTATCCGCGCCTGCGCTCGGCGCTGATGGACATGGCCGCCCAGACCATCGTCACGGAAATCGGCTATGAGTCGATCGACGTGGTCACCGGTGGCGAAACCGCCGGCATTCCCTTTGCCGCCTGGATCGCCGACAAGCTGATGCTGCCCATGCAGTATGTGCGCAAGAAGGCCAAGGGCTTTGGCCGCAACGCCCAGATCGAAGGCGAAGTGATCGCCGGCGCCCGCACCCTCTTGGTGGAAGATCTCGCCACCGACGGACGCTCCAAGGTCATGTTCGCCGATGCGCTGCGCAAGGCTGGCGCCAAGGTCGATCACTGCTTCATCGTCTTTTTCTACGACATCTTCCCAAACAGCCACGATCTGATGAAGGAGCTCGGCATCGAGCTGCATTATCTCGCGACCTGGTGGGATATCCTGGAAGCCGCCAAGGAATCCGGGCACTTCGACGCCAAGACCCTGACCGAGGTGGAGAGCTTCCTCAACGACCCTTCGAGCTGGTCGGCTGCCCATGGCGGCATTTCCGAATTCTCTCCGGTGGCCAAGGACTGAGCCACCGCAAAGACCCCAAGCAAAAGGGCCGCCCCTCGGGGCGGCCCTTTTTTTTTGCCGGTAATGGCGCCCCGGTCAGGGCGCCAGCATGCGGGGCAGGAACATCGAGATCTCGGGCAGATAGGTGATCACCAGCAAGGCCAGCAGGTTCACCACCACAAAGGGAAAAATGCCCGAAATGATCTTGCCCACCGACTCCCCGAGCGTCGAGGACGCCACGAAAATGTCGAGCCCGAACGGGGGCGTGATCATGCCGATACAGGTGTTGAGGCACACGATGATGCCGAAATGAATGGGATCGATGCCAAAGCTGACCGCCACCGGATAAAGCGCCGGTACGAGGATCAGCATGGTCGAATTGGGATCGATGAACATGCCGGCGACAAGGAACAGCAGGTTGACGATCAGCAGGAACATCACCCAGTTCGCATCGATCGCCCCCAGAAAGTCGATCACCAGCGTTGGCAGCTGCGCCAGCGTAATGAAATAGGCCACGATCGAGCCCATCGCCAGCAGCACGAAGATCGTGCCCGTGGTCACCGCCGCGCCGGTCGCGACCTTGAACACATCGCCCAGTTTCATGTGACGATAGATCAGCACCTCGACAATCAACGCATAGGCCACGCTGACGGCGGCAGCTTCGGTGGGGGTGAACAGGCCCGAATAAATACCGCCGAGCAGCACGACCGGCAGGCCCAGCGCCCAGATCCCGCGCCCAACCACTTTGAGCCGCTCGCTCCAGGGCAGCGGCGCATCGCCCTTGATGTCGTGGCGATAGGCGTAAAACAGCACATAGCAGCAAAACACGCCGGCCAGGAACAAGCCCACGACGAGGCCGGCGGCAAACAGCGCCGCCACTGACGTGCCGGTCAGCCAGGCATAGATGATGAGCGTGATCGAGGGCGGGATCAGCAGCGATACTTCCGCCGAGGACACGATGAGCCCGAGCGAGAACTTGTCGGAATAACCCTGCCGCTGCATTTCGGGATAAACAATGCCGGCCAGCGCCGCCACGGTGGCCGGCGCCGAACCCGATACCGAACCGAAGGCCGCCGCGGCCGCCACCGTCGTCAGCCCCATGCCGCCCCGGCGATGGCCGAGAAAGGCCCCCACCAGCTGGATCAGGTGCCGCGCGATCACCCCCTTGGACATGATCTCGGCGGCAAAGATAAAGAAGGGAATGGCCAGCAGCGTCGAATGGTTGATGCCCCCGACGATGCGCTGCCCATAGATCAAATCGGGCATGCCGGAAAAGAAGAAATCCTTGGTCAGGATGCCCGGAATGCCGAGCACGATGAGCATTTCAAAGCCAAGGAAGAGGAGGGCCAGCGCCCCCGCAACAAGAACGGCAATCAACATCTCAGTGGGCCTCAGCCTTGTTGGACCAGCGATCGATCAGCCCGAACAGGCTCATGGCATAGCGCAGCGCCAGCAGCAGAAAGCCGACAGGCAACGCGTAATACAAAAGGGCGGCCGGAACGCCCAGGGTCGGGCTCATCTGCCCGGTGCGCCCCACGGTCTGCGCCATCTGCAGGCCGAACCAGGCGATATAAAGCGAGAGCACGAGCCCCGACACATCAATGGCTCGGCGGATCCAGAGCTGGGCGCCCGGGGACATGCGCTCGAGGAAACTGGTCATGGCGATCTGGCGCCCTTCGGCCAGCGCCAGCCCCAGCGACAGGAACACCAGCCAAACCATCAGATAGCGGGCGGCTTCGTCGATCCAGGCGAAATTGCGCGCATAGACGGGAACCAGTTCGCGCACGACCACGCCGGTGACGTAAAGCGCGACCATGATCAGCATCAGGGCTGCTAGCGCGATCCGCTCCAGGGACGACCAGGCGGCGAGCGCCTTGGAAAACTTGCTGTTTGGGCTCATGTCACTGCGGGTTCCCTCTGCAAAAAAGAGGCGCCAGGGGAAAAGCTCCTGGCGCCTGCTGGCTGCTGGCGCCTTGCGGCGCCGTTTCGCTCAATTGGCTTACTGCCCCGAGACCGCGCTGTATTGCGCCTCATAGGCATCCACGATTCCCTGCCCGGCGGCACCCGCATTGGCGAGATAGGCATCGCGCGCCGGGACATACATGGCTTCGCGGAACGCGGCGCGCTGGGCGTCGTCGAGTTCATGGATGGTGATGTCGCTGGCGCGGATGGTTTCGAGCGCGGTGGCCTGGGCGGCTTCCTTGAGCTCTTCCACCTGCGGGCGCACTTCCTCGAAGGCCTCGGTGATCACGGTCTGGTATTCGGCCGGCAGACCATCCCACCAGGCCTGGTTGAACATCACCACGTCTTCATTGGCGCCGTGCTCGGAGACGAGCAGGTAGTTCTGCACTTCGTGATACTTCATGGTCGCGATCGTATCGAGGGCATTTTCCTGCCCGTCGACGACGCCGGTCTGCAGCGCGGTGTAAAGCTCGCCAAAGGGCAGCGCCACGGCCGAAGCGCCCACGGCATTGAACTGCTCGATCAGCACCTTGCTATCCATGACGCGGAAGCTCTGGCCGGCAAAGTCCTCGAGCGCGGCGATCTCTTCATTGGAGGTCATCGACTTGCGCCCATTGGGCCAGATGGCAATAGCCTTGAGCCCGAGCGGGGCAAAGCTGTCGAGCACGGCCTGCCCGAAAGCGCCGGTACGCAACTCGTTCGCCTGGGCGCGGTCGGCGGGATAAAGGAACGGCACGTCGAGGATGGAGACGGCGGGGTTGAAGCCGGCGAGGAACGCGGCAGGCGACACGGTGCCTTCCATCAGCCCCAGCTGGGTGCCTTCATTCATCTCGCGGGCTTGGCCGAGCTGGCCGGCGGGGAACAGCTGGAACGCGACATTGCCGTCGGTGCGCTCCTTGACCAGGTCGGCAACCATCACCAGGCCCTTGTGGCGCGGCTGCTGGTCCGATTCCAGGTGGCCGATCCGGGCGGTGAATTGCTGGGCGGCGGCGGGCAGCGCCCCGATCAGTGCGGACAGGACCGCGACGCTGGCAAGCAATACACGACGGTTCATTTGGTTCCCCTTCATTCAAAATTATTTTCGACAAAAGCCCTGCGCCCCAGCGGAGTCAAGCGAACTTTCTCAAAAACTAGACAGTTCTGTTAGCCTGCCCCAATGTTGGGCGGCCTGCCCAAACTCTGGCCCGGTTCGTACCCATTCACGGCAGCGCCAGTTCCTCGGTAAATCCGGCCAGTTCCGTCCCCACCGGCAGCAGCGCCCGCACTGCTTCACGCACCGCTATCACATCGACATCGCGCGCCAGCGCCACCAGCAGCACGCCTTGCGGCTCACCCACATCGCGCCCCTGTCGCTCCGCGGTCGGC
>JAQSXP010000115.1 GCA_029256605.1 Devosia sp.
CTGGCCACCTTCCTGATTGGGGTGCTGCCGACCTATGCGATGGTCGGCTGGCTCGCGCCGGCATTGCTGGTGGTTCTGCGACTGGCCCAGGGCTTTGCGTTGGGCGGGGAATGGAGCGGCGCTGCCTTGGTCGCCACTGAAAACGCACCCAAGGGCAAGCGGGCTCTGTTCGGCACGTTCCCCCAGCTGGGCGCCCCGCTTGGCTTCATCATCGCCAACGGCCTCTTCCTGATCATCGCCGCCATGCTGCCCTCCGATGATCCCTCCCGCCCCTCGCTGGCCTTCCTCGACTGGGGCTGGCGCATTCCCTTCCTGTTTTCAGCCGTGATGGTGGTGGTCGGCCTCTGGGTCCGGCTCAATTTGGTGGAAAGCAGTGCCTTCGAGAAAACGGTCAAGACCGGCCAGGTCCGCAAGATGCCGCTCGTCACCGTCCTGCAGCAGAATATGCGCGAGCTGGTGCTCGGCACCTTCTACATGCTGGCGACCTATGTGCTGTTCTACCTGATGACGACCTTCTCGCTGAGCTATGGTCGCGCCGCCATCGACGCCGCCGTGCCGGGGCTTGGCTACCAATATTCGACCTTTGTGCTGATGATGATCGTTGGCGTCGTGTTCTTCGGCATCTTCACCCTGGTGTCCGGCCCCTGGGCTGATCGCTTTGGCCGCCGCAAGACGCTGATCTGGGTGACGCTCGCCATCGCCGTCTTTGGTTTGCTCTGGGTGCCCTTGCTCAACGCCGGTTTAGTCGGCGTCATGGCCTGGCTCATCATCGGCTTTACGCTGATGGGGCTGACCTTCGGCCCGATGGGCGCGCTGCTGCCGGAGCTGTTTCCCGCCAATGTGCGCTATACCGGCTCTGGCATTTCCTACAATGTCTCCTCGATCCTCGGCGCCGCCCTCGCCCCCTTTGTGGCTGTGGCCCTGTGGAGTGCCGGCGACGGCAGCCCCTTCTGGGTCGGCGTTTATCTGACGGCCATGGCGGCCCTGACCTTGATCGCCCTGCTGCTCGGGCGCGAAACCAAGGATGTCGATATCGAGGCTTAAGCCCGCAGCCACTCCCCGCGGCCATCCTGGCCGCGGCTAACGACCGGTTTGCGCTGCACGCCGCTGCAAGGCACAACATTGGATCGAGGACAGGTTACCCGCCAAATGCAATCGGCGCCCCCAGGGGAGCGCCGAAGCCAAGAGCGGATCTGCCAAGCGCCTGTGGCGCCCTGAACGATCAGTTGAAGCGGTAGCGCAGCGTGCCACGCACTTCGTGCAGCCAGTTGTTCTCGGAGCGCACATTGGCCGGGAAGTCGGCATCGTTATCGAGATCGGCAATGTAAACGCCGCGATAGCCAATATCAGCGACGACGGCACCGAAGTCGTAGCCCACGCCGACCATGCCGGCCGCCGCAAAGCTGGTGTTCTCGCCCGATGGGACCGGAAAGCCGTTGGAAGCGTCGATGGAGACCTTGTTGAAGGCCGCACCGGCACCCGCGCCGACATAACCAAAAGCACCGCCGGCAGCGTTATAGCCAAAGCCGTTCCCGCCCAGGGAGAAATCATAGTAAACGTTGGCCAGCGCTATGGTGGAGCGCAGCTTGAGGTCATACTCACCGGCATCGCCGGTGGCGATCAGGCCATCATTGCCCACATAATCGACCGTGGCGTCAAAGCGCAGGCCCGTGCCGGTTTCAAAGCCGAGACCGGCGCCAAGGCTGTAGCCGTAGCCGGCTTCGTCGACCGGGAAGGTTTCTTCTTCGGGCGTGACACCGCAGATCACGCAGTCGATGCCATAGGCTTCCTTGGTCCAGAAGGCATTAGCGGCCGCGCTGCCGCGCAGATAGAATGCGCCCTGCACGCCGTAATCGACGTCCGGGATGTCCACCACAGGCGGATATTGGGGGAAGTCGGCCGCCAGTGCGGGGCCGGCGATTGCAGTGGCTGCTGCCACCAACACCGCAGCGGTAAGCATGCGCATGATTAAGACGTCCTTTGGGTTGCCACGACACCAGTCGATTGACGCCCAATATCGAACAAATCCGTTAAAGCGCGCTTAACCTTGCGACTTAACCCTAATGGTTGATGACCCGCAGAAACAACAACGCCGGCACAAAGCCGGCGCTGCCCCTATCTTCTTGTTTGCCGCGACAATCAGGCAACTGCCTGGATGGCCGCCTCGATCTGCCCGACGGCGGAAGTGACCAGCGCCGCGTCGTCGGCCTCGCCCATCACCCGGATCACGGGTTCCGTGCCGGATTCGCGGATCACGAGCCGCCCCCCGCTGCCCAGCATCGCCTTGGCGTCGGCTACGGCCTGGATCACATGCTTGTGCTCGAGCGGCTTGCCCGTCTTGAAGCGAACGCTGCGCAACAGCTGCGGCACCTTCTCGAACCGCGTGCACACCTCGGAAATCGGCAAGGAGCGCTGCTTGAGCACCGCCAATAGCTGCAGCGCCGCCACCAGCCCGTCCCCAGTCGTGGTGAAATCGGACAGAATGATATGGCCGGACTGTTCGCCCCCGACATTGAAACCCTTGGTGCGCATGGCTTCGAGCACATAGCGGTCACCCACCTGAGTGCGTTCGAGCGTCAGCCCCAGGGAGGTCAGATACCGCTCGAGTCCCAGATTGGACATCACGGTGGCGACGATCCCGCCGCCCGCGAGCATTTCACGTTCCATCCAGCTCTGCGCAATAACTGCCATGAACTGGTCGCCATCCACCACATGGCCCTTTTCATCGATGATGATGACGCGGTCCGCGTCGCCATCGAGCGCAATGCCGATATCCGCGCGCACTTCACGCACCTTGGCCGCTACGGCTTCAGGTGCCGTAGAGCCCACCTTGTAGTTGATGTTGAAGCCATCCGGCTCGGCGCCGATGGTGAAGACCTCCGCGCCCAACTCCCAAAGGGCAATGGGGGCCACCTTGTAGGCCGCGCCATTGGCGCAATCGAGCACGACGCGCAGGCCCGTGAGGTCGATATTGCGGGGCAGCGTGCGCTTGGCATATTCGATATAGCGGGTGCGCGCTTCCTCGTCGCGATGGGCTCGGCCAATCTCGCGCCCATGGGCAAGGAACTGGCTCATATCCCCATCGATCAGGCTTTCGATCTCCGCCTCGACCTCATCGCTGAGCTTATAGCCATCGGGACGGAACAGCTTGATGCCGTTGTCATCATAGGGATTGTGCGAGGCCGAGATCATCACGCCCAGATCGGCGCGCAGCGAGCGCGTCAGCATGGCCACAGCGGGGGTCGGCATTGGCCCCAGCAGATACACATCCATGCCTACGGCGGTGAACCCTGCCGTCAACGCGTTTTCGATCATATAGCCGGAGCGGCGGGTGTCCTTGCCGATCACCACACGATTGCGATGCTCGCCGCGCACGAATTTCTGCCCGGCGGCCATCCCCACCTTGAGCGCGAGCTCGGGGGTGAGCTTGCTCCCATTGGCCAAACCGCGAATGCCATCAGTGCCGAAATATTTCCTGGCCATTGCTTTTGCCCTCGATCGCGCTGTCATGCGCACAGATTATCGCACAACCGTTAAGGACGCTTTTCGGCGGAAAAACGGTGCCCGGCAATACATAAAAGGGCCGCCTCACGGCGACCCTTTGTATCGGTGTTAGTTGTTGGGCTGCGGCTCCAGCCCACCCTCGGGCGGTGCGTCGGGCCGCTTCTTGGGGGACTTGCCGGCGGCGGGAACGCCCGACGCCTTGGGCGTGGAAGGACCGCTATCGTCTGGACGCACCGGCTGGTGCCCGTCCATCAGCGCGCGCAGCTCGTCGCCGGTCAGCGTTTCATATTCGAGCAGGGCTTGGGCCACCGCTTCGAACTGATCCACATGGTTGCGGATGATGTCGCGGGCAGACTGCTCGCCATCCTCGATCAGCTTGCGCACTTCCTGGTCGATCAGCTTGGCCGTCTCGTCGCTCATGTTCTGCGACTGTGTCATCGAATGGCCAATGAACACTTCCTGGTCGTTGCTCTTGTAGCGCACGCGGCCAAGTTTTTCGCTCATGCCCCATTCCATCACCATGGAACGCGCGAGGCCCGTTGCCATCTGGATATCGCCCGAAGCGCCGGAGGTGACCTTGTCGGGGCCGAACTTGTAGATCTCGGCTTCACGGCCACCAAACAGCATGGTGAGGCGCGCCAGGGCCTTTTCCCGGCTGAACGAATAGCTGTCGCTCTCGGGCAGGGTCATCACCATGCCCAGGGCACGGCCACGCGGAATGATCGTCGCCTTGTGGATGGGGTCGATCCCCGCCACCTTGAGGGCAATGATCGCATGGCCCGCCTCGTGATAGGCGGTCAGCTTCTTTTCGTCCTCGGACATGGCCATGGTGCGGCGCTCGGCGCCCATCATGATCTTGTCCTTGGCGTCCTCGAACTCGGCATGGGTGACAAAGCGCTTGTTGCGCCGTGCCGCCATCAGGGCCGCTTCGTTGACGAGGTTCATCAGGTCCGCACCCGAAAAACCGGGCGTACCACGGGCCAGCACCTTGAGATCCACATCGGGAGCCAGCGGCACCTTGCGCACATGGACCTTGAGCACCTTCTCGCGACCCGCAACATCGGGGTTGGGGACCACGACCTGACGGTCAAAGCGACCGGGACGCAGCAGGGCCGGATCAAGCACGTCGGGACGGTTCGTTGCCGCGATCAGGATGATGCCTTCATTGGCCTCAAAGCCGTCCATCTCGACCAGCAACTGGTTGAGGGTTTGCTCGCGCTCGTCGTTACCACCGCCGAGACCGGCGCCACGCTGGCGGCCGACGGCGTCGATTTCGTCGATGAAGATAATGCAAGGAGCGTTCTTCTTGGCCTGCTCGAACATGTCGCGCACGCGGCTCGCGCCGACGCCCACGAACATTTCCACGAAGTCGGAACCCGAAATGGTGAAGAAGGGCACATTGGCTTCGCCGGCGACCGAACGGGCCAGCAAGGTCTTACCAGTACCGGGAGGGCCGACCAGGAGCACGCCACGCGGAATACGGCCGCCCAGGCGCTGGAACTTGCCGGGGTCGCGCAGGAATTCGACGATTTCCTCGAGGTCCTGCTTGGCTTCATCAACGCCAGCAACGTCCTCGAAGGTCACCTTGCCATGCGACTCGGTCAGCAGCTTGGCGCGCGACTTGCCAAAGCCCATCGCGCCGCCACGGCCACCGCCCTGCATCTGCCGGATAAAGAAGAACCACACGCCAATGATAACGATGAAGGGAAGCCAGGAGCTCAGCAGCACCGACCAGAACGGGCTCGATTCGGGTGCGCGCGCCGTGATCGACACGCCCCGATCCTCGAGCCGGCTGATCACATCGGCGCCGGCCGGCATCACGGTTTCGAAGCGGGTGCCGTCATTGAGCACGCCCGAAACGACGTCATTGGTGATGGTCACGCTTTGCACGCGCCCGCCTTCAACGTCGGATACGAATTGGCTGTAGCTCTTGTCGGCGACCGAAATGGAGCGGGTGGAAGACTGGAAGACCTGGAACAGGCCCATCAGCATAAAGAGAATAACTAGCCAAATGGCAAAGTTGCGGAAGTTTCCGTTCATCAAACCTGTCCCGGAGAGACCGACGCAACCAAGCTGCCGGTGTTAGCGCCGAATGTATGATCGGCATTGGGGCGTTACAAGGGCACTGCTGCTAGCCTTGCGTCTCCTCGTCTAGTCATTTTGTCGCGACGGGTTAATAGCGCCCTGACGGCAAAACCGTCGCGAGCCGGCTCAATCCACCAGCAA
>JAQSXP010000005.1 GCA_029256605.1 Devosia sp.
CATGGCCCTGGCCCCGCGCGAACAGCGCTATACCGGGGCGTTGCTGGGCGCGGCCGGGGCTCTCGCCGCCGCCTATCTCACCTTTAATGCGCGCATGGCGGCGATGCGCGACCACGGGCAAACCACGACGGGCCTTGTGGAAGATGCGGTGATGCTGGGCGCCACCGCCTGGGTCGTGGCCGATGCCAGCCATGCCAGCACCCGTGCCCTCGAAGAGGCTAGTTCTCGTCGTCTTCCGCCGCCGCTTCGGGCGCTTGGCGCCCCTTGAACCCCTTGGCCAAGAGGTAAGCCTCGGCCGAATCGGAGCGGCTGGACGGCGGCTTGGCGTGGAACGTCGTCTTGAAGTGGCGCTTGAGCATGTGCAGCAGCTCATGCTCGGTGCCGCCCTGGAACACTTTGGCGACGAAGGTTCCGCCCGGCGCCAGCACATCGAGCGCAAAATCGGCGGCGATCTCGATCAGGTGCACAATGCGCAAATGGTCGGTCGGCCGATGCCCGGTCGTGGGCCAGGCCATATCAGACATCACCACATCGGCCTTTTTGCCGCCCATCGCCTCGATCAGCATGGCGGGCGCATCATCCTCGGTGAAATCCTTTTGCAGCAGGATGACGCCGGGAATGGGATCCATTTCGAGGTAGTCGATGCCCACGATCAGCGGATTGGCTTCGGTTGAGCCGGTGGCCTTTGCCGCCACCTGCGACCAGCCGCCCGGCGCCGCACCCAGATCGACCACGCGCATGCCCTTGCGGAAGAGATGGTGCTTTTCGTCCATCTCCTTGATCTTGAACGCCGCCCGCGAGCGATAGCCCGCGGCGCGCGCCCGCGCCACATAGGGGTCGTTGAGCTGCCGCTCGAGCCATTTGGTGGAAGAAACCTTGCGTCCCTTGGCCGATTTGACCCGGATCTTGAGGTCCTTGTCAGACTTGCGCCCGCCGGTGCCCAGTGCCTTGTCAACCATTGCTGCTTCTCCGCGTCGGATAGCGCGAGGCGCGCGTTCGGGTCTTGTCGGCATCCATCAGCGAAATCAGGATCCCTTCGCGCAGGCCCCGATCGGCCACCCGCACGCGTTCGGCCGGCCATTCGCGCCGGATAGCTTCAAAGATCGCGCAGCCCGGCAGCACCAGATCGGCGCGGTCGCGTCCGATGCAAGGGTGAGCCACCCGGCGATCAAACGGCATGTTGAGCAACACGCGCATGGTTTCATCCACCTCCGCGCGGTTCATCCACAAGCCATCGACCTTTTGCCGTTCATAGCGCTCGAGCCCCAGATGCAGCCCGGCCAGCGTCGTCACCGTGCCAGACGTGCCGATCAGATGCACGGGATGGGTGGTGATCATCTGGCGCAGCTTTTCGCGGCCGCGGAACTGGCGCAGCTGTTCGGCGACATAGCCCACCATGGCTTCGAACACCGCCGGGGTCACATCGACGCCGCCAAAGCGCTCGGCAATGGAAACAACCCCCACCGGCAGCGACTGCCAGGAGCGGATGGAGGCCGACATGCGCCCGCTCGCCTTGGGCCGCCCGCCCCGGAAATCGAGCCAGGCCAGTTCGGACGAGCCGCCCCCGATATCGAACATCAAGGCGCCCTGCGCGCCGCCATCGATGAGATCGGCGCAACCGGTGACGGCCAGCTCGGCCTCGGTGCGGCGATCGACGATCTCGAGCTCGATCCCCAGCTCATCCTTGACCCGCTGCAAAAAGGCAGGGCCATTTTCCGCCGCCCGGCAAGCTTCGGTCGCGATCAGGCGCATGCGCGCAGGCTGGTGCTCGCGCAGCTTGTTGCGGCAGTGGCGCAAGGCCTCGACGGTGCGCTCCATGGCAGCATCCCCGAGCCGGCCGGTGACGGAAACACCCTCGCCCAGCCGCACGATGCGGGTAAAGCCATCCAGCACCCGAAAGCCCCCATCATGGGGCCGGGCAATCAGGAGCCGACAATTATTGGTGCCAAGATCGAGAGCGGCATAGATAGTGCCCCGATGCCGGCGGGGAGGGGGAGGTGCGGCTGATGTCCGCTGTTCCGAGGGGTATGGAGGCGCACCGGCCCCCTCTTCCCTGCCCGGCTGGCCTTGCGCTGGCCGGGAACGGAATGGCGCATCGTCGGCAAGCGACGGCGCTGCAGCGGACCGATCGGGATCGGTCACTGTGAACTCCTGCGTGCTCGGTCGCCGGTCCGGCTTGTCCGGACGCGCCCGGGCACTGTTTATTGCGTGTCACCGGGTAAGGTAGTGCAAGGGGCGCCCAAGCGCAATGGACTGCGCTGAGACCTGCAGTCCCCCCGGTGACCGGGCACTCCCCACTCCACCCCTTGGCGACAACGCTTCCGACCGCCGAGAAACGCCGCAAGTTAGCAAGGTGGGGATTAAGCGCTAGGCGCAGCGGGTCCGAAAGGGGTGCCGAGCGAAGGGGCACGACCAGCCGCTGCTCGCTCTGACAGAATGCCACCCGAGGGCGGCATTCGATCATTGGCCAAACCAGCGCCTTCGCGCCTATTTTGCGGTGCTTAGGGCATCGGCGGAGCAAGGTTTATCCAATGACCCGCGCTTTCTCTGTCAAAGCCCCTTGATCCCCACCGCCCATGTGCTAAAAGCCGCCCCGAAGCCAGCCGGGCCCCACGCCCCGCCAGCCTCCCAGCGCCGGGCTCGCTCTAAGCCCACCGGTGCCACTTGCGCATTGGGGAATAGTTCAACGGTAGAACAGCGGACTCTGACTCCGTCAATCTTGGTTCGAATCCAGGTTCCCCAGCCACACTCTCAGCAAAACTCTTTGTTCCCAGCAGGTTAGTGCCAACGCCGCCGGCCTGACTGCGTGCTCTCCCACCAGTTTGGCCACTGAGTTGGCCACCGGACCACTGTCGTACCGGTCAGTTGGGAGCATGCTCGACATGAGAACCGGACACTACACGCGCCTGAAAGGTCGCGTTACCTACTTCTGGGACCCGGTGATCGCACCCTCCAGCATGGCCTATTATGACGGCGCCGAATTCCCTGAATGGGATGGCGCTTTCTTGATAGGTGGCCTGGTGACCAAAGGTATCGTCATCGTGCACCTCGACGGCGACCAGGTTGCTTCCGAAGAGCGTGTGCCGCTTGATGCGCGGGTACGCGATGTCAAGGTCGGGCCCGACGACGCCGTTTACGCGGTAACCGAGAACCCCGATGCCGCGACTTCCTCAATCTTGCGCCTGAGCAAAACCAGTTCCTGAACGAGTCGACTTGGTAATTCCCTGGAACTCGTCAGCCGCTTCGCGCCCCATTCCGGCTAATCGGCTGGCTTTGGCCATTTACTGAAACCTGGCGGTTAGCTTAGCTCGCCGCCATGTCGCATAGGGGGTGGAAATCCGACTGTCCGGTTCTGAGCAGAGGATCAGCAATAGCAGCCGTTCCGGAAGCTGGTAACGGTGGTGAGCTCCGTACTGGCAATAATGCTTGTAGGCTATGCGAGCTTCCCCGCGGTGAAGTCACGCGCTAGGGCAACAAACGCCTGGAAGGCGGCGGAGGAATTGCGACGATTGTAGAAGTAGAGGCACAGCGGAACGAGCGGCGGTGTCCAGTCTTCGAGGATGCGCACAAGGCGTCCGGCAGCGATGTCCTCGCGAACATCGGATTCCATCAGATAGCCAATGCCCGCACCGTTCGTGATCGCGATCCTCGCCAGCGATGCCTCGTCGAGAGTGATCTGGCCGTCCACATCGAGATGCACCTCTTTGCCCTCCTTCTCGAACCGCCACCGGAGCAGCGCACCATCGGGAAGCCGCCCACGAACACAGGGATAGGATGAGAGATCCTGGGGTACCTGGGGGATGGCTCTGTCGCTAAAGAAGGTGGCGGATGCGACGACCGCGATGCTGCGCGTTTGGCCAAGCGGTATGGCGATTGCGTCGTTGGGCACCAGATCCGCGCTGCGCACGCCCAGATCAAAGCCTGCCGCCACGACGTCGACCAGCCGTCCTTCGGTGACGATGTCGATATGAACCTGCGGAAAGCGCTGGAGATAGGTCAGGACCAGAGGTGACATGATCTCGCGCGCTGCCGTTGCGAAGGCATTGATGCGCAAGGTGCCGGACGGCGTCTCCTGCTGAGAACGCGCCGTGTTCATCGCCTTCTGGATGTCCTCCAGCGCTGGCTTGATCTGCGCAACAAAGATCCGCCCCGCATAGGTGAGCGACACGCTGCGGGTGGTGCGATTAAACAAGCGCACGTCTAGCTCGCGCTCAAGCTTGCCCACTGCGTTGCTGATGGCTGTGGTCGACATACCAAGCTCGACAGCGGCTGCCCGAAACGAGCCGCACCGAACAATGGCGAGAACCGCTTCGAGCTCGATCAGCGAATGACGCGCCATTATCCTGATCTCCGTGACACGCTATGCCGTTTTGTCTCGATTATCAGAGGCAGAGTCCATTGCTAACTTTAGGTCGTCACCAACAAGGAGATGACCAATGTCACTGAACCTCGCTAAGCCAATCGCCGAATTCATTGATGCAAACGCCCGCCTGGACATTGAGGGCATGACGAAGCCCTTCTCGCCCGATGCCGTCCTGCTCGACAATGGCAAGACCTTCGAGGGACAAGCGGCGATCCGCCGGCTGTTCGACGAAGAAGTGCTGCCGGTAAAGGCGATCTTCACGCCTGAAACGGTGAGGCAAGAAAACGGCGACGTCGTACTTGAAGGTCCTGGTCATGGCAACTTCCCGGGCAGCCCGATCCGCTTCACCTATCGCTTTACGCTGGCTGAAAACGCCATCAAGAGCCTCGAGATTGCGGTATGAACATCGAGGTCAATCCGAACGAGTTCGCTGGCAAGCGCGTGCTTGTCAGCGGCGGTACCAAGGGTCTGGGCCGCGCGACGGTCGAACGCTTCCTGGCTGGCGGAGCCCGCGTCATCACCGCCGCTCGCACGATCAAGGATCCGATCGATGGCGTCGATTATGTCGAGGCGGACCTGACCAAGGCCGAGGGCAGCCAGGCGCTCGCGAAAGCTGCCCTTGAGCGCCTGCGCGGCATAGACATCCTCGCCCATGTGGTCGGCGGTTCGGCTTCACCAGCAGGTGGCTTCGCAGCACTGACCGACGACCATTGGCTGGCCGAGCTTAACCTGAACCGGCTTGCCACCGTTCGGCTCGATCGGCTCCTGATCCCGCAGATGCTCAAGCGAGGCACGGGCACTGTGGTTCACATCACTTAGATCCAATCGGTGCTGCCGCTGCCTGAATCGACGACAGGTTATGCCGCCGCAAAAGCAGCGCTAAGAACCTACAGCAAGTCGATTTCAAAAGAGCTCGGTCCCAAGGGGTGCGAGTCAACTCCGTCTCGCCGGGCTGGATCATGACCGCGGCGACCGCAGACTTCCTCGACATGTTGCGTGCTGCCAATGGCGGGACAATCGAAGACGCGCGCCAGTTCGTGCTAGACGCCTTGGGCGGGATATCCATCGGGCGCGGGGCAGAGCCCGAAGAGGTGGCTGATCTGATCGCCTATCTCGCCTCCGACCGCGCTGCCGCCATACACGGCGCCGAGTTCGTCATCGATGGCGGCACGATTCGGACGGTTTGAAGAGCCTCTCGGCGTCGGGGCGAATACCGACGCCGGGAGCTATCGTGCCAAAGCCATATCGGCGAGCTGGGGTGAAAAGCGGTCTGGCTGCTCAACGGCAGCCAGACAGCGAGAACATACGGTGAGCGAGCAAGTTGGGGGCCACCGCGCAAAGCATAGTGGCCCTTCGAAATCTCATATTAGGCGACGTTGGCTACCCGATTGGAGACAACGATCTGGTCATGAGTGGGGTTCGGGCCGAGATTTGCAAACTGTTCAGGGAGCCGAGCAAGTATGCTCGGGGCTACACCTTTCTTGGCCTTTGCCAAGGCCGTGCGGGTCTCTTCAGCATTCCAGTCGCAGCAGTACACGGGCGTTGCCGGCTGCTGCCGCCAGCTCTCATCGAGGGAGCCGGCGTCGACCGGGTCAAAGCCGAGCTCATCCACGATGCCCATGGCAATTTGTTTCTGACCTTCATCGTCGCCGGCAACGGCCACTGCCAACCGGTCATGCGACCCTGCCGGACGTGCGCGCTCGGCGAGCGAAGCGGCCAGGATGTTATTGAAGGCCTTGATCACCGAACGCCCGAGTTGCTTTGAGATCCATACGCTTTCTGGCATTCCCTCATCGATCTCAGGAACGCGGGGGTCACGCAGGTCCGGGTAGTAGTTGCCAGTGTCGATAATGGTTGAAGAAGCCGGCAGCCCCTCAAGCGCCACTGCCAGATCGCTGGTCTTTGGGAACGGCACCGACAGGATAACGACGTCCGCGCCGGCGGCGGCGCCGGCAGCGTCTGCTGGTGTCGCGCCGATCTCGTCGGCGAACTCCTTAACGGCATCCGCTCCCTTTGAGTTGGCCACGCGGACTTCATGTCCGTTTGTGGACAGCTTGCGGGCGAGCGTGCTGCCGATGGCGCCGACGCCGATAATACCGATTTTCATCTATTTGGCCTTCTTGGTTGTGTCGGATCGCATTGAAGCTGATTGGCCTCAGGCATTTCGGTTGCCGACTGAGACGATCAGCTTTCCGCTGACGCCGCCGCCGAGCCGCTCGACAGCGTCGGGTACCTCGGCGAACGGGAATAGCTTGTCGATCGGCATCGATATCTTGCCCTCGGTATAGAGGCGCCCGAGGGTGGCAATGCCTTCTTCGCGCTCTTCCGCCGTCCGGATGCTGTGCAGTGCGCCGGTCACCGAGATCCCCTTGATCTGGATCTGGAAGGGTTCGACTGCCTCGAACGAGGAGCCGCCTGCAAAACCGATGATGATGTAGCGACCTCCGATCGCAATGGCCTCGAGCGCTGGCTTCACCAACGGAGTGCCCACCGTGTCGTACACGATGTCCGCACCCTTGCCGTCCGTGAGCCTGCGCACCGTCTCAGTTAGATCGTCCTTACTGAGATCGACAACCTCATCGGCACCTTGTCGGCGGCAGAACTCAGCCTTGTCGCTGGTTCGCACCGTGGCGATCACCCGGAGACCCAGCGCCTTCGCCAGCTGGATTGCGGTGGAACCGGTCCCGCCCGAACCGCCAAGCACCAGAACGGTTTCGCCCTGCGCTGCCCGGGCACGGTTGACGAGGCCGACATAAGCGACGTGGAAGGTCCCGAGGAACGCCGCGGCTTGCTCGTCGGACATGTCGTCCGCGGCGGGCACTGCCCCATGGGCCGGCGAGATGCAGTACTCGGCCAGGCCACCCGAGCCTGAAAAGAAGTTGGCGCCACCGATGACCCGTGTGCCGACAGGGAATGGGTAGCCCGGTCCCGCCTGCTCGACGATACCGACAACCTCCTGACCCGGTGTGATGGGTGGCTTCGGCACCAGGAAGTACCGGCCTTCCAGCATCATCTTGTCCGGCAGGCCCACGTTGGTGGCCAGCACTCTTAGCAGGGCCTCATCCTTCCCAGGCACCGGAACATCGATGTCCACAAGCTTGAGCACCTCGCTGGGCTTGCCAAATGCCTCGCCGCGCCACGCCTTCATCTTGCGTGCGCCGGTCATTACAGTGTCTTCTCGCCGCGGAAATACGGGCCGGCGATGTCGTCTGCCGCCTTCCGGTATAGTGGCACATCATCGCGTATGGCTTGCCGGTGCGCCTTCTGAAGTCCGTCGACGGTGAGGTCGTTGCAGTAGGCTGGTGAGCCGGGTTGGTGACGCCAGGAATCCGAAAGGGGACCGTTGTCGACGGCGTCGAAGCCGATCTCGTCTATAAGGGCCATAACGGCCCGACGTTCTTCCGGATCGTTCCCGGAGACTGAAAGAGCGATGCGAGCGGAACTTCCCGCCGGAGCCGTCCGGTTCACCAGGCTCTTCGTTACGATGTTGTTGAAGGCCTTGATCACGTCGTGCCCAATAATCCGCGATACCCATTCGCTGTCCGGCATGCCTGCTTCGATGTCGGAGTTCGTTCCATCTCGCGACGGAAACCAATTGCCAGTGTCGATGACAATGGCCTTGGACTGGGAAAGGACATCACGAGGCAGTTTCGTGATGGCTGCCTCGGGAATGCTGATGATCACCATGTCTTTCGAACCGGCAGCCGCCTCGACCGAAGCGGCCTTCGCACCGGTCTCAGCTGCGATGTCGGTGAGGGAAGCGGGCCCACGGGAGTTGGCGATCGAAACCTGATGCCCCAGCTTGGTCAGGTGTCGCGCCAGCGCGGCGCCTATGTTCCCCGAACCGATGATGCCAATGTCCATGTCGTCCTCAATGCTGCATATGTCCGTCCAAAATCCCATGACGGCTCTCGACACCTATCTAGTAGTGCTCTAGATGACATTGCAAGAGGCAATACGGATTCGTTGTTGGGGCCATATCCATGTCGAAGAAGAGACCGTCGCAGCAGATCGGGATGGAAGTTTCCTTCGCCCTCTACAGCGCTGTCGGTCGCATGACCAAGATGCACAAGCCGTTCTTAGAACCGCTCGGCCTGACATTCCCCCAATACCTGGTGCTCCTGGAACTCTTCAAAGGGTCTCCCCGAACGGTCGGCGATCTTGGCAACCGCCTTGCGATGGACACAGGCACCATCACCCCGCTTCTTAAGCGCATGCAAGGCAACGGAACGTTGACTCGCACCCGTGACCCCAAGGACGAGCGTCGCGTTCTTGTTGAACTCACCCCTCACGGAGCGAGCCTTCGCGAACAGGTTCTGGGCGTGTCCGACAAGATCAAGGCCGCCTGTCAGTTGGACGAACAGGGCATGATCGACCTGCGCGACACCCTCAACAATTTCTCGCAACCGCTCAACGAATAACGAGCGGCGCAGCGTGAGTCCCGTTGCTCACCCTTTTATCTAGCGCTCTATACTCTAGGACACTGCAATGACTGAGACAGCTACGGCTGCGGCTCCTCCCGCAGCCGCATCCGACCGGCTCACCCCCGGATCTGCCATCGCCATCACCGTGCTGATCGTTTCGACCTTCACGGTTATCCTCAACGAGATGCTGATGGCCGTGGCCTTGCCTCGCCTTATGGCCGACCTCGACATCACGGCCGCGACGGCGCAGTGGCTGACGACAGGCTACATGCTCACCATGGCCGTGGTAATGCCGGTTACGGGTTTTCTGACCCAGCGCTTCCAGATGCGAACGGTCTTCTTGATCGCCATGGTGCTGTTCCTTTTCGGGACGCTGATCGCCGCCGCAGCACCTGATTTCCCGGTGCTGATGTTTGGTCGCGTCATCCAGGCGGTCGGAACCGCGATCATCACCCCGCTAGCATTCACCGCAGTCACTACCCTGGCACCGCCTTCTCGGACGGGCCGGATGATGGCCTTGCTCACGATCTCCACGTCAATCGCACCCTCGATTGGACCGATTGTTGCGGGCAGCATCCTGTCGATTGCCAGCTGGCGCTGGCTCTTTATCCTCATCCTTCCGATCGCCATTGTCTGCCTGCTGGTCGGCCGTCGCGTCATCCGGGTGCCGAGTGACAGGCGTGAAGCCAAGCTCGACCTGGTTTCGCTTGCCCTCTCCACGCTCGGCTTCTCGAGCCTCGTCTATGGCCTCGGATCCTTCGGCGAAGGTGGCGGTGAGCATGCCCTGATCCATCCCGGCGTGGCGCTTACCGCCGGTGTCGTCATCGTAGGCCTGTTCGTCGGACGCCAGCTGCAGCTGCAGAAGACCGATAGCGCCCAGCTGGACATGCGCCCATTCGCCGTGAAGACCTTTTCGGCGGCAATCCTGGCCGGCGTTCTATTCATGACACCCGCCTTCGGCCTGACCACCGTCATGCCATTTGTGCTGCAGACATCATATGGCTTGAACGCCCTCGAAGCTGGTCTTTTCATGGCGCCGAGTGGCCTGGTCATCATCGCCGTTTCCGCGCTTGTCGGGCGGCTCTACGACCAGGTTGGCCCCCGGGTGTTGATGCTCGCTGGCGCTGCTATCGATGCATTGGCCTTCTGGAACCTCTCCAACCAAGGTCCGGGGACACCGATCGCCGTCCTGCTTGCGTCCTTCCTGGTCGTGTTCCTCGGACAGGCACTAATCTGGACGCCGGTTTTCTCTGCTGCTCTCGGATCCATCAACAAGCACCTCCTTCCCCATGGGAGCGCGATCCTGAATACTCTGCAGCAATTGGCCGGCGCCGCTGGGATCGCGATAATGTTCTCCATGATGGGCGTGGTCAGCAGCTACCGCATGGCAGAGGGCGATGCGGAAGGCGCAGCGATCGCCCAAGGTGCACAACAGGCCTTCCAGATCGGCAGCATCATGGTCCTGGTTTCGCTGCTCGTCGTTTTCTTCTTCATCCCCAAAAAGGTCGGTTCGAGCCGTGCACCGGTGGCGGTGCACTGAAAGAGTCATAGAGCAGTGACGGCAGCTTACGGGTGACACACTGCGCTCAGGAACCGACCGAAATGGGGTCGGTTGCTGCCCCTCACTACCATCTCTTTGGGGTAGGAAGGAGACCGGCGGCTTCGAGCATCGAGGATGCTGAAGCAGCCATTCTGCATCATAGCCCGGCAGCCTAAGACACGAGCGAAACAATTGTATCCGTCTCAATGGGCCTGGCTTGTCGCTGCATTCTGGCGCATTTTGTCCACGGTCGCTCCCAACATATTCGCAACCAACCAGTTCGGCGCAATACGACTGACCGTTTTCATCACGTTGCTCATGCCCGGCCTGATTTCGTACTTATCCTGAGCGATGCCCTTCAAGGCCGCTGCTACCATCCGCTCCACTTCCATCATAGGAATGCCCTTGATCACTTCAGGGTGGAAAGTGTCTGTCCCAAGTGGCGTCGCAGTCAGTGGTGGCGCCACTTCAAAAACCCGAACATTGGTACTTTGCAGCTGCATACGCAGCGTCACGGTCCAGGCGTGCA
The DNA here is from genome assembly GCA_029256605.1 of Devosia sp. GTDB lineage: Bacteria > Pseudomonadota > Alphaproteobacteria > Rhizobiales > Devosiaceae > Devosia. Next base: position 10,857 of record JAQSXP010000005.1, read on the forward strand.
AGCCAGCCTTTGCCGCGCTGTAGACGGGGGATGGCGGCATCGGCAAGAACGCAATTCCTGACGTTACGTTCACGATAGCCGCGCTGGGTTGACGCCGGAGGAGCGGCAGGAAGGCGCTGGCTAGCCGGATTGGTCCATTTAGGTTTGTCTCCACTTCTTGCGTTAGGTCCAGAAGATTGTCCTGTGGTTGCAGGACATCCACCCCCTTCATGATCCCTGCATTGTTAACCAGCATGTTGAGCTTGGGAAATCGAGTGGTCATCTGCTCAACAAGGTCCGCTACGGCATGGGTGTCCGTAACGTCACTCCGGATGGTTTGCAGCCCCGGAAGTGTTCTTGCTGCCGCATCCAGCTTGGCATGATCTCTACCGGTAACGATGACCGTATTTCCCAGGGCAAGGAAGTGCTTGGCGAACTCGATACCGATGCCGGATGTGCCTCCGGTGATGAGAATGGTTGAACCCGAAATCTTCATGGACTTGCTCCGAACAATGATCCGGATATGCCAGTTAGTGGTAACCAAATAATCAGGCATTATCCGGTCATACAATTCAGAAAGAACGAAGAATGGATCGCCTGGACGCAATGCGGGTCTTCGTGCGGGTGGTGGAACGGAGTAGCTTCGTTCGCGCCGCAGAAGACCTCGGCTTACCGGCATCAACGACATCGGAGGCAGTCAAGCAATTGGAGCGCCGCTTAGGAGTGAAGCTGCTCGAGCGTTCGACACGGCAGGTAAGAACCACGTCCGATGGCCAAAGCTACTACAATCGGTGTGTGGCGCTGCTGACGGACATTGAGGATGCGGAGAGTGCTTTCGATGGCCGTGTCCCGCGGGGTCAGTTGACAGTCGGGGTAATGGGAGTTCAGGCCCGACAGATAATTGTGCCCGCACTACCTAGCTTTTTCGCCAAATACCCTGAGCTACGACTGCATCTGAACGAAGACGACCGCTATGTGGACCTTGTTCGCGAAGGTGTTGATTGCGTCATTCGCTCCGGCAATCCGGGCCAAGGCGATCTCGCTGGCAATCAGCTTGCGAATGTCTCCCAGGTAACCGTTGCCTCCTCCGCCTATATCAAGCAGTTCGGGACGCCTGCTGGCTTGGCGCAACTGCAAGGGCACAAGATGGTGGGCTTTCATTCCACAGCCACTGGTTCCGTCCTTCCCCTGGAATTCGATGGGGATGGAGAAATGAAAAAGATCGCACTGCCGACCCAGTTGACGGTCTCAGGCGCTGAAACCCTTCTGGAAGCGGCGCGCAAGGGACTTGGCATTGTCCAGTTGCCCTACTACGCCGTCGCTTCCGATATCGCCTCTGGCAGCATGGTCGAAATCCTTAGCGACACACCGCCGCCCAGCATGTCTGTGCATGTGCTTTATCCCAATACCAAGCAACCAAGCCTGCGTGTGCGTGTCTTCTTGCAATGGATCGCGGATCTTTACCGAGCCATCGGCCAAGAAAGTTAGACGATCTCTGCGCAGGCTGCTTGCGCTTCGATGGCCGGCCCAAACGGGGGTGGCATGCAGACCGTTCCAGATGTGGTGGCTTGCTTACCCTCTGCTGATCGGCCAGCAACTGCAAAAGCGGACTTGAGCGGATTGGCAACGGAGTTGTGATCGGATGTCCTTTTGCGCGGAGGAGAGCCACTACGCCCCGTCAGGATCGCTTTACGACGTAAGGACCAAACCGCCATCGATATTGAGGGTGGCGCCGGTCATAACCGCTCGACGTTAGTAAGATGATGGCGTTACCTGTTTCATCTGCAGTTCCTAAATGGCCTGCTGGCGGTTGCTTTTTTACGCCGAGACAAAGGCGTCGCGTCCCTCGCCATGGGCTTTGCTCTGCATGGGGGTATCAATTGGGCCCGGCGAGATGGTGTCGACGCGGCGCGGAACGAGCTCTAGGGCAGGTCCCCGCCCCAAAGTTTCTACGGCCTTGCTGGCGGCAGCGTTGATCGCCGTGCCATTGCCCGGGGTCGGTCCGCCGCCAAGCCGTACACGAACGTTATCGAGGCTTCCGCTGTCAGCCTGTTCCCAAAAGATCGCAGAATGTGCACCGCTGCCCATAGGCGTTCCTCGAAACCTGGCGAAACGGGGCGATATCGGTGTCCTAAAGCGTGCCCATGGTGAATGATCCGGCAAGCAGGACAAAGTGACCGACGGTGGCGATAGGGGAGAGCGCTTGCTCAATGGCGTCGGGGTCTGCGATGTCTGGGACCCGTTAGTCGGACAGAGGCACAGAGCAGCGGGCTAGGACGGACGCACACGTTTTCGCTTCTTTGAACTCAGTCGTAACAATAGCGATCACGCTTCCGAATTTGTGGGGGGGGTGTTTCGCTCCAATAGCTCTAGTATCGCTGTTGATGGCCACAATCCAATAGCGTCGCCAGAATAGATCTAGGACCACGTATACGACGTCTGCTTCATGAGAAATCGGCTGATTTCTAACATGTCACTTTAGGGTCGGCTACTGTCCGGCTTCTCAGAGGAGGAATGCGACCGACTAGTACGTCGAATTCACGCCGCGTCATCATCTCGGAAGCCGTATTGACATTATACGTTCTACAATCAATATAGTCTAGATTATAGATTATATTAAGGTGAGACGATGACTACGATATTTCGGCTGGACGCCAGCATTCGCCAAGCGGGATCGATAACGAGAGCCGTTGCGGATAGCCTTCAAGCGTCCGTCGTGGCGCGTCTTGGCGACGCCACGGTCACCCGGCGCGACATCGGTCTGTCCCCCGTGCCATCGACAGCATGGGCTGGTGCCGTCTTTGGCCCATATGCGCCGCCGGAGCAGAGAACGGCGCAGCAGACCGAAGGCATTGCCTTGGCCGGCGAGCTGGCCAATGAGCTGGTCTCGGCTGATGCCTTCATCTTTGCCGTGCCGTTCTACAACTTTGGCGTATCGCAGCACTTCAAGGCCTATGTGGACCTCGTGCACACTGATCCCCGCTTTGCTCCGGGAACCACTCCGATCATTGCTGGGCGCCCAGCACAACTGGTGATTGCCCGCGGCGGTGGGTACGGCCCCGGCTCGCCGCGGCATGGCTGGGACCATGGTACCTCGTGGTATCGGCGCGTGCTGGAGGACATCTGGAAGTTGGACCTCGATGTGATCGAATGCGAACTGACGCTCGCCGATGTGACGCCGGCAATGGAAGGCCTGCGTGGGCTCGCTGCCGAAAACCTGGTCAAGGCCCATGCTTCGGCGCAGCAGAACGGCCACTCGCTCGCCAGCCGCCTCGATGCCGCTGCGGTTCTCGACTTGGTTGCCGTGGCCCGCTAAAATGAGGTTATGAGCAAAACCAAGATCGCACCGGCCGCAGCATCTTCAGGCGTTGGCCTTGGCTGGGCCCTGGCGACACTGCTGCGAGATTATCAGGCCCAAGTGGAGGCAGCCCTGGCTGGGCTGCCTGGTGGCGCGCGTGCCTTTCTCGTCATGACCCATGTCGAAAAAGAGACCTCCCACAGCCAGATCGCCATCGCGGAGCGAGTCGGCCTCGACAAAACCACGCTGACCTACCTACTCGATGACTTGGAGCGGGAGGCGCTGATCAAGCGCACCACCGATCCCAACGACCGACGCAGCCGCCATATCAGCCTTACCGCCGAAGGCTCAATGGCATTGGTGCGCTATTCCCGCGCTGTCGAACAGGTCGATCAGCAGATCTTGGCACGGCTGGGCGTTGAGGATGCCGCTCAATTCCAGCTGTCCCTAATGAAAGTGGCCGGACTTGAAGGCCAGTCCATGCAGGACGCCACTGATGGGGAGCATAGCGCGCATATCTGTCAGGCGACCATGGGAGTTAACGCCGAGACCTGATCTCGGAACAGCGCCAAACAACAACGCAACGGATCGGTGGTGGTATTCGCAGCGGAACGGTCCGACTTCTTATAGCTTGAGCGCTCACCAGCTAAGAGAAGTTCACCTTTGGTAAAACTCAGATGCCACCCTGCCGTAAAGTGTTGGGTGCCGCTGACGGGTGCGGCGTAGATGGATTTCAGTCAGGCTAAGAGAAGGCTTGGGACTACGCTGCATCTCTCAACGTCGGCTAGCCTTGTGTCAGCCGTTCCGCGGCGCAGTCTCGTGCGAGTGTACTATTCAACGTGAGCATCTGGCGTAGTCAAACGCACATCAATCGGGGACCCTGACCGCAGCTGCCCTACGCTTTTTTGTTTATGTCCTCGCTTCATCATAGGCGGTTTGAGCCTCGTTTAGAGCCTCGCTGTTAAGCAGCGCCCAGTCGTACAATTGTCGGAAGGGCGCCCGCAAAGATATCGCCACTGGCGTAATCGCATATTCCACGCCGATCGGCTGCGTTGGTAATACCGTGCGCGTCACTAAACCAAGCCTTTCAAGGCGCTTGAGAGCATCAGAAAGGGCCTTGTGGGTAATGCCACCGAGCCGTCGCTTGATGTCATTGAACCGAGCAGGCTTCTCGCACAGCACGGTCAGGATCAAAATCGTCCATTTGTCGGCGATTTTATCCAATACTTGACGCACTTCAATCAGTTCGCTCAGGGCGCTGTCTTCACTGTAAGTATAGGGGGCCATATCTAGGCTATCCATGGTGCGTTCTTGCTACCAAATTTATAACGTATACCTGAAGGACTCCATAATGGAGATCTAGAAGATGCGCATGAAAAACAAGGTTGTCCTGGTCATCGGAGGGGCAAGTGGCATCGGGCTGGCGATCGCCGATCGGCTCGCTGCCGAAGGGGCCGAAGTCTTTCTGACCGGCCGCCGCAGCATCGACGTCGACGCGGCAGTGGACAAAATCGGTAATGGGGCGATAGGCATTGTGGGAGACGCGGGGGATTCATCAGATATTGAGAAGATGATGGAGACGCTGCGCTCAAAGAAAGGCCGAATCGACGCTCTTATTTTCAATGCCGGTGTCTCGGAGCCTGCCGGCTTGGCTAATAGTACACCTGATCACTTTGACCGCCACTTCTCCGTCAATACTCGCGCACCCATGCTCGCGATGCGCGCTGGATCATCATTGCTTGGAAAGGGTAGTGCTGCCTTGCTCATCGGTTCGATCGCCGGAGTAAAGGGTGTTCCTACCCATGCTACCTACGCTGCTACCAAGGCAGCGTTACGATCCTATGTTCGCAGCTGGACAGCCGAATTTGCTGAACTATACCGACACGCCCCTGCTTGAGGGGGCAAACGATGAGGCACGCGCCTGGATTGCCAGCCAGGTGCCCATGAAGCGATTGGCCCGCCCGGAAGAGATCGCATCAGCGGCGCTCTTTTTGGTGAGCGATGAAGCCAGTTTCATTACCGGCGTTGATCTACAGGTTGACGGCGGAACAGCGCAGATCTGACGAAGCGCGGCTCACAACTACCGATGATGATGGTGAGAGCTGCCACGGGCATCAATCCCGTGGCAGCTTTCCGCGTTCGGGGTTTAGCCTGCGGACGGCTTGAATAGTCTCAACATCAGCCTGGCAGATCCAACGTGTCACCAACGAATACGACTCTTCGTACAAGTTCCAAAGGAGACGGAGCGTACAAAATGCCTGTGCCACTACCCCCCAGCGCCTTCGAGATAGGACAGGCACATGGCGACCAACTCTTTTCGTATGTTCGCCTGAACCGTGAGCGGCATATTCCGCTCAAAGACGTTTCGCACCGTGCCGAACACCACAGATAAAATCGTGGCATTGACCAGATTGAGGTCTGCATACATAGCGTTCGGAGCACTCGCCAGCATGGCAGCTGTTGCTCGGTCCATGCGAGCGGCAAAGGCCTCAACCAGCGCTTCGTTGTTTAGCTCGACTGCCGAGCTATAGAGCACCCGTGTAATATCGCTGCGCTCGGTCTTGGCCTCCCAATACGCTTCGATTAAGGACGCGACCATCGTGGCAGTTGCCTTGCCATGCTGCTCCAAGCAGACGGCTTCCACGCGCTCGGCCAGCATATCGAGATAGCGTTCGTTGAGCGCATACAGCAGCGCCTGCTTGTGCGGGAAATACTGGTACATGGTCCCGACGGACACACCGGCACGTTCTGCCACCCGCGTAGTAGTTAGACGGTGCACGCCTTCGGCCAGCAAAACCTGAATGGTCGCTTCGAAAATGGCGTCAACGGTCACCGTGGAGCGGACCTGACGCGGCCTTTTGCGGGCATTCAGATGCTTTGGGGCTGCAACATCCATATGCGAATCCTAAACACGAACGATCCTTCATATATTCCCACCAGGCATTTGGCCAGTTGGAAGGTTTTGATGATGAGAGAACAGAAGGTCGCGCTGGTAACCGGCGCCAACAAAGGCATCGGCTTTGAGATAGCCCGTCAGCTGGCAAAATCGGGCGTTCATGTGCTCCTTGGAGCACGAGATCTTGCCCGGGGACAGCAAGCCGTTGCTTCGCTTGCTTCCATTGACCTCGAGGTCGAAGCCATCGAAATCGACCTCAATGACGGAAAGACCATGACTGCAGCGGCGCAGGCAATCGGTGGTCGCCATGGTCGGCTCGACATTCTGGTGAACAATGCTGGCATCGTCGATGCGCAAGACGGTCCGCCCTCCGTTGCCACCATCGATGCCGTCCGCCGGCTCATGGAGACCAACTTCATCGGCACTCTTGCGATGACACAGGCCATGCTCCCACTCCTGCGCCGATCAGAGGCTGGCCGCATCGTCAATCTTGCAACAACTCTTGGATCGCTCGCTATCAATGGCGACCCGAGCTCGCCTTATTATGAGGCGCGACTTATCGGGTACAACGCCTCCAAGGCCGCGCTCAACATGCTGACCGTGCAACTGGCGGCGGAGCTTAAGGGCACATCCATTGCGGTGAACTCTGTAGCGCCCGGATACGTGAAAACGGACCTGACTGGCAACAACGGGTTCATGACGGCTGAGGAGGGTGCGCGACTGCCAGTTCAATATGCCTTGCTCGATGACGGTACCGTCTCCGGCCGCTTCGTCGAGCCGGCCGGCAACGCGCCATGGTAGCAGACGACCGTTCGACCACAGCGTGTACCTCTCGGCGCAGAGGCAGACCGTTAAACACAGTTCTGATCTTCGCGCTGGAACGGCAGCATTAGCCAAACGGTACGGCGGTGGCGTCAAAGTCCACCGTCGGCGGAACCGGGCATTCACCCGCACCAAGCGCTCCCCCGGAAAACGAGAACAGAGAAGCGGCGACCGCCAGCCAATGGGCGCCCTTCGGCATTCAACTGGAAAAATGAAAATGAAACTGAGCCGACGAAATCTGATTGCCGTTGCCTTCGCCTTTGCGGCGTTCGTGCCGGTTTTCCCCGCACTTGGTCAAGCCCAATTGTCCTCCGACTCTGTGGAGGCCGGCGTCGCGACTACAGCGCGGTCCTCTGACGGCTTGCAGCTGTCGATCATGACCTATGGGGACGAGGACGCGCCCGAAATTTTGTTCCTGCACGGTCTTGGTCAAAGTCGGCTGTCCTGGGACAAGCAGATCGAAGATCTTTCGAACCGCTTCCGAGTCGTCACCTTTGATCTGCGTGGCCATGGGGACTCTGGAAAACCGGAAGCTGCTTCCGCTTATGCTAATGCGAGTGTCTGGGCCGACGATGTGGACGCGGTGATCAAGGCGGCTGGCCTGCGCCGACCGACGCTCGTCGGCTGGTCATTCGGTGGCTTTGTCATCGGTCAGTACCTTGAGAAGTATGGGTCGAGTCATGTCGCCGGTGTCAATCTGGTCGACGCCGTAACCAAGTTTGACTATGCGCTCTTTGGGAGTTCGGGTCTGCAGCATTCCCCCGGTCTGGCGTCACCTGACTTATCGGTCCGCACTGCGGCCATCGTCGATTTTCTTGCCGCCTGTTTCGTGCAACAGCCCGACCCGCAGACCTTCAGCCGAATGGTCGCATTCAATGGCATGGTGCCGGTGGGTTTCCACACCGGCATCGGGCAATTATCTGCTGAGGGCATCGATGAGGCATTTGCCAAAGTTGGCAACATGCTCGTGACCTATGGCGAGCAGGACACCATCACCGCCTACGAGATGTCCCGACGTATCCTAGATATCAACACGGGCGCCACGCTATCGATCTATCCAGAAGCCGGGCACGCACCCTTCTATGACGCGCCGGAGCGGTTCAACGAAGAGTTGTCTGAATTCGCTTCTCGCTAAGTGGCTACTGATCGAAAACCTTATTTCAGCTAAGCGCCCTTGCAGACTAGGAGGATTGACGGGCGCTTACCTAGCTTTTGCGATCTCAGTAATGTCAGCTTTTGGAGATAATGGATCTGACTAGCAAAGGCAGAAATGGGGTCGACAACTGCCGCTGCTGAGCATGCCATATTCGTTTCTTCCCTGGCCGCCTTGGCCGAAGGAGAAATGTAATGGGTATCTCTCAGTATGACCCTGCTGCTACAGGAAGACCTGCCTGGAATGCCGGCAGGCAAGTTGGCGCTAAGCGCGCATTGAAGATCAGACAGATCTGGTCGATTCGCTTCTTCCAGAGCCGGATCCCGCGGGCCGACGCGAAGCGGTGCTGCGGCATCACTGGAGAAGACCATCAGGGCTTCAAGTAGTCCGGCCACGTGCGGACCGGCCAAACGAAAATATCGGTGACGGCCCTGCGCTTCAACCGTCAACACCTCGCCGTCGACCAGCTTGGCAAGGTGCGAGCTCGCGGTTTGCTTAGTGATCCCGCCGAGCCCGGCCAGTTCTGTCGCAGTCAGAGCACGACCATCCATGAGCGCAATCAGCATCGCGCAGCGGGCTGGATCGGCAACCAGCGCGGCGACGCGGGCGATTTCAGGGCCTTCACTCATGGTTCGATCGTAACCGAACCATTCGCCAGCTCCAACCGGATATGTATGAGCAACGAGAAAGGGCACACCCATGATCACCTACAGCATCGACCCCCGCCGGCGCGAGAACCGCCTTGTCGTCAAGTCGGCCCTGCCCCAGAACGGCGCTCGCCCATGATTGCCGTCATTTTTGAGGCTTGGGTGCCCGGCGAGGCGCAGACCGAATATCTCGACCTCGCGGCCGAGTTGCGCCCACTGCTGGCAGACCGCGACGGCTTCATCTCCATCGAGCGCTTCCGGAGCTTGACCACCCCCGGCAAGGTCTTGTCACTGTCCTTTTAGCGTGACGAAGCTAAGGTGGCAGCCTGGCGCAACCTGGCTGAGCATCGACGCGTGCAGGCTGCTGGCCGCGATCACGTCTTTGCAGACTACCATTTGCGCATCGCCGCAGTGACACGGGACTACACCATGACGTCCCGGAGCGAGGCGCCGAAAGACAGTCGCGCCATCCACAAAGAGAAGACAGACCAAGTTCGATAATGAGGTCCGTTCACTCCCTCGTCGCTCCGGCCATCATCCATGCCGGAGATGGCGACTTTTCGGCCATTGCCGCCGTCTGGTCAATTTCCGAAATGGGTTCGGCTCCGAACCGCCCTTTAGAGTTGTTTGCGTCCTGGCAGGTTCGGCTCCTGTTTTCGCCAGTACTGACACGAGTGATCTGGTTGTCAGCTTTCCGGAAGTGATCCATCTTCAACTGCGTTGCACGCCTGCGAGTGAGATAATGGCCTTCAATGACATCACTATTGTGCTTGTTCGAACGGAACAGAAGGCGGCGTACCTCGAGTTCTCTGCCCGTATCGCTGAAATCTACCGGGAGTATGGTGCGCTTCGTGTTGTTGATTGTTGGCAATCCGAGGAAGCAAGTTGCGACGCAGATTTCCATGCAGCTGATGCCATGGAAGCTTACTCGCCTGGCGAATTGCCCGACATGAGGAGGCTTGCTGGAGCGGGCGACGGAGAGACGGTCGTGGTATCGATCACCGAGTGGCCAAGCCGCAAAGTGCGTGATCGCGCGGTAAAGACCGTCGTCGTAGATCCGCGCATTCAGGCCACCATTGACGAAGAGCCCGTGTTCGATGGTCGGAGGCTGATCGCCGGTGGGTTCGATGTCGAACTCGACCTGCGCTGATGGAGCGAAATGGGTAGCACCAGCGGCCCGGAAACGAACCGCCCACGGACTGCTGGGCCGGGGAACCGACGGCCTGTGAAAGCAGGAGGGATCTAATTGGGGCCAGCTGCAGAAGACATCGCCGATCGTTACCGGCGCTTCGCCGTCGAGGAAGCTGGCGGAAAGTCGCCGCTATACGAAGAGCTCTCCAGCGGCGTCGCCGGTGACCCCAGGTTGATCCACTTCTTGCAGGAGCTTCCGGGTGCGAAGCAGCAGCCGAACCTGCTGTTTGCAGCGTACCGACACGTCCTCGGCGTTCCTCAGAGCTTTGCCGATTTTCGGGCCGGCCTACTTCAGCACTCCGATGCGGTTCGACAGGTGATGATGGAGCGATCCACCCAGACGAACGAGCCAAACCGCTGTGCTGCGCTCCTGCCCATCCTGGCGAGCCTCCACCAACCCCTGGCCTTGCTGGAGGTCGGCGCCTCTGCTGGCCTGTGTTTGTTTCCCGATCGATACGGCTACGATTATCCCGCAAAAAGCCTTCGCCCTTCGCACGGCACAGCTCCCTATCCGGTGTTTCCCTGCAGCACCTCCGGCTTTGCCCCTCCTGACGTCTTGCCAAAGATTGTCTGGCGCGCAGGCCTTGATCTCAACCCCCTGCGTGCCGATGATCCGGAAGAGGTCGCGTGGCTGCAAACCCTGGTTTGGCCCGAACAGCAGCAACGCCGTGATCGCCTGCGGTTGGCGCTGGACATTGCTGCCGCCGATCCGCCGACCATCATCCGGGGCGACCTGCTCGGACCTGAATTTGAAGCGCTCTGCCGGCAGGCTCCCCCGGAAGCCACACTCGTCGTCTTCCACACGGCCGTGCTCGCCTACGTGTTGCATCCGCAGGACCGAATGGATTTCGCCGAGCGTGCGGAGGCACTGGCTGACGTCTGGGTCTGCAACGAGTCACCCGGCGCCACCCCGCTCGGCGATAAAGCTCTACCAATTGCGCCCATTCCAGGAGCGTTCCTGTTGTCCGTCAACCGAAGCCCGGTCGCCTGGACCGACCCTCACGGAGCCTGGCTAGAAGCCATCCCCGTTCAATGAAGGCCCCTCGGCATTCGATCTTGCTGGCTAATGCGTTCTACTGCTCCGGGAGCTGCAATTGCCGGCGATAAAGGATCCCCCATTCAAGCAGCCCTGCCAGGACGGGCGCCAGAGAATGCCCCAGAGGGCTTAGTTCGTATTCGACCCTGGGAGGAACTTCGGCGAACACGGTCCTGACGACGACGCCGTCCGCCTCCAACTCTCGCAGCTGCAGCGTCAGCATCCTCGGCGTCGATCCGGGGATCTGCTGGTGAAGTTCGCCAAAGCGCCGCCGCCCGCTCAGCAGTGCGTAGAAAATCAGTGGCTTCCACACGCCACCTACGACCGATAGGGTTGCCTCTATCGGGCATCCCGTTCTCTGCTCAGACCGCTTCCAGCGCATCGCATTACTTTCAAGAATGGTACTCGCAGCCAAACTTGTGCGTACTTGTTCGTGCCCGCCGCTTCACTCAGTTTACCGACACAGCCGCCACAGATGCCTGGAATCGGGAGTGCTGCCATATGAGCTTAACCGACGAGAACAAGGCGTTCATTCGGGAAATGATCGGCTTCAAGAGGCGCCTCGAGGACTACCCCCATCGGTTCGACGATAACCTCATCATGCATGAACCGGCATCCCTGCCCTTCGGGGGGACGTATCGGGGATTGGGTGACTTTCAGAAGTTCTATCCCGCAGTGCGGGCGTTCTATGACTTCGAGCGCTTTGAGCTGCTTGGCGTGCACGGTGATGGGGACATCGTGTTCGCCACCATTCGCGCAGGTCTGGCCGGTTCTGCCGGGACCATCCATTTGGCCGAGCAGTTTCGTTTTGCCGGAAGCAAGCTGGTAGAGGTTCGCTTGCACATTTGCGACGACGATGCTGCAGCCATGCACCTGCGCCGATGAGAGCGGCATTCCTGCTCGGGACTGGCCCCTTGGGGTGGTTTGCGGACTGGCTGCTTTCGTCACGGGGTCGCGTTAGCGGCCATCCCAGCCAGGCGGAGCCCGGAACGACCCTTTCCTGATTTTGGTCGGGGCATCCCAAGTTCTTCTAAACTTGCAATGCCTCACGCGTTGTCTCGTCGGCTGGATAGAAGCATTCCAGCGTCAACTCGGCCAATGTTACGTCCACGGCACTGCCAAAGACGGTCGTGGTTGAGATAAACGAAAGGACTGTCTTGGTTTTCGGATGTCGGAGCCTGAGCGGCACCGCGATGGTCGGGTCCGATCCACAACTGCCTGACCCTGCAGGTGTTGGCAGCCGGCGTAGCTCTTCATGCAAAGATGCAAGATCGGGATCGGCACTTCTGCCCGCATCACTGCGCAGGCGGCTGAGCACATGATGACGCCATTCCGGTAGATTGAGGATGTGAGGTGTCAATCCCTTAGGATGAAGGCTGGCCCGCAACACGTTGATCGGGGGCGACAAGAGGCCCGGGTCAATGCCTTCAAGTAGGGCTTGGGCACCGTTGTTCGCCTCCACAAGATTCCAGTGGCGGTCGACAGCCAGCGCAGGAAAGGGTTCATGCCCTCTCAAGACGGTTTCAACAGCAAGCCGTGCCATGGCCATATCGGGCGCTGAAATGTCCAGCTCGGTATGCATGGGTGCATAACCACCTGCCAGCAGCAAGCGATTGCGCTCGCGTAACGGCAGGTCCAGAGGCTCGGCCAGCTTCATGAGGAAGTCGCGGCTTGGGGTGGAGCGGCCCCTTTCGACGAAGCTGAGATGCCGCGTCGAAACCTCGGCTTCGGACGCCAAATCGAGTTGGCTGAAGCGCCGGCGACCTCGCCATTCACGAAGAAGGTCACCGACGGTTGCGCTCTGTTTGACACTCATGGGATAACACTAGCATCTCAGCACAGCCTGGCCATTACCTGGGAGGTAATCGTCAGGGCGCATTGTCCCTGTCAGTCTCATCTCGTCACACAGATGGAGATGCGAGATGACAGACTTCCACGCCATTGCAGAACGCTACCTGTCCGCCTGGAACCACGGGGATGACGCCTCCCGTGCGGGCCTTTTGGAACAGGGGTGGGCAGCACAGGCGCGATACACCGACCCGCTGATGAGTGCCCGCAACAGGGATGAAGTAGCAACCATGATTTCTGCCGCACGCAGCCAGTTCCCGGGACACGTCTTCAGTTTGCGAGGCGATGTCGATGGCCATGCCAACTTCGTGCGCTTCTCCTGGACACTTGCGCCTGAACATGGCGCTCCTATCGCAGGCGGCAGCGATGTCATCCGGCTCGATGAGGTTGAGGATATTGTCGAGGTTATCGGCTTTCTGGACGAGGTCGGGGCATGAGCGAGACCTATGTCATCGCCTTCCGGGTAAAACCCGAAAAGCTGGATCGCTTCCACGCCTTGCTCGGCCCGGTTCTCGACGCCATGCGCCAGGAGGAGGCCTTTATCCATGCTGCTCTGCACGTTCACCCTGACCATCCCAACCTCATCCAACTCCACGAAACCTGGACGGATAGGCAGGACGTCCTGAACGTTCAACTTCATCGCCCCTATCGGGCGCAGTGGCATGCCGAATTGGACGATCTGCTGGAGGTGCCCCGCGACATCGAGATTTGGCACATGCTGCGGATGGACAGTTGAGAGCTCGCCAACGAGCTAGGCGAGCATGTGGAAATTTACTTCTCGTAAACCGTGCCGATCGCTCGCACTCGGCGCTGCCAAAATGAGGTCACGCCTTCACAATCCTTTTGGCGCGCGCGATTCAATCCAAACCGAGAAAGCCCTTAATGCGTCATCTACTCGGACTGGCACTACTGACGTGCCTCACTTCCCTGCCCCTTTCTGCCAATGCAGCCGATCGGAATGAGCTCGCAACCCTGGTCGATTCCGCCTTCGTGCCCCTCATTGAAGAGCACGGCGTTCCCGGCATGGCGGTCGCCATAACTATCGATGGGGAGCACCACTTCTTCAATTATGGCGTCTCTTCCTTGGAGAGCGGAGTTCCGGTTACTGAGCACACCATCTTCGAGCTGGGCTCGGTAAGTAAGACCTTCACGGCGACTCTGGGCGGGTACGCCTTGGCCCAAGGAAAGCTTGCGCTGACGGACAAGCCATCCCGTCACATCCCTGAGCTTTCCGGGTCGCCTATTGACCAGGCCACCCTAGCGCATCTGGCGACCTACACCGCCGGCGGGCTCCCCCTCCAGTTTCCGGACGGCATTGCAACGGATGGTGAAGCTCTATCCTACCTTGCCGAGTGGCAGCCCGATGCGGCCCCAGGTGAAATCAGGCGCTACTCAAATCCCAGCATCGGATTTTTTGGCCATTTGGCGGCACGCGCGCTGGATGGCGCTTTTGGCGAATTGCTGGATGCGAAAATCTTTGCTGGCCTCGGGCTCGACCATACCTTCGTTCGGGTGCCAGAAAGCCATATGGCCTCCTATGCGTGGGGCTATGACGCTGACAATCAAACCGTCAGAGTCAGCCCCGGTCCATTCGACGACGAGGCCTATGGGGTGAAGTCCAGTGCCACCGACATGATCGCCTTTGTGGATGCGAACATCAATCCCGAGGCACTGGAGCCAGACCTAAGGCATGCCATTGAGGCCACCCACGCACCGCACTTCAAAGTGGGGCCGATGACGCAGGGTCTGGGTTGGGAACAGATGTCATATCCCTTAACAGCGGAAGAGCTATTGTCGGGCAGTTCCCGGACTATGTCCATGGAGCCCAACCCGGCTGCTGCGGTGAGCAGTGATGAGGATACGGCGGAGACCATTGTCTTCAACAAGACGGGATCGACCAACGGTTTCGGCGCCTATGTCGCGTTTGTTCCCAAGGAAGGCGTCGGCGTCGTGATGCTTGCAAACAAGAACGTCTTCATCCCTGCGCGGATCAACGCTGTGCACGCCGTGCTGGAGGCGCTCTCCGCTTTGGACTGATGCAGGCGCTGTGATAGCCCTCTGACCTGTCAGTAGAGTTTGCAAACCCGGGACCATGCCAGAGCCTGTCCGAACCGCAAGCCGGGCGGTTTCCCTTGAGCTTTATCCATTGCAGCCGGACGCGGAGCTCCCGGGGTCGCCCACCGCGTCTGCAATTCAGAATGCAGAAGACAAACCGTCCGCAATAGGGCACGGCAGCGGCCAGGCAGCAACGCGCCCCATTGCGGCCGATCAGGACCCTTCTGCGCGTTCCCAAAAGCTGCCATCCCTCAAAGACGCGCCACACGGCTAAAACGGGGTGGCTTGCTGACCGGCCGCTTTCGAGCAGGGTTTTTGGAAAGCTGACGTTTATCCTCGCCCCTGCTTGTCCGATCGCCCGTTCAGCCGCTGTTGAGGCTGCCGATACCAGGTTGCAAGCGAGTAGGAAGCCGAGTTGTTTAGTTTTCAAAAGATTGTATTGACTTGCGTGATCGCCACTTCGGCGCTCGCATTTGCAGGTCCGGCATCCGCCCAGGTGGTCGAGTGCGATTATGCACCGGAAGGGCGCGGCCCGACATTACTGGCAGGGACACGCTCGGCGGCAAGGCCCAGGAACGTCCCCGCCACGATCAGTACGGCGCCCGCAAGCGTCCAGGCCGTCACGGGTTCGGACAAGAGCAGGTGAGCCAGTGCGAAACCGAAGAGCGGCTCTGTTCCCATCAGAAAAACCCACCCTGATAGGGTTTGTGCGACGGACGGCGGCGTTCTGGACATAAAAGGCAACAATCGTGCAGAACAGCGACAGAAAAGCAACGCTCAGCCAGAATTCTGCCCCAGCTGGTACGGCCAATTCCCCAAGCCCTTGGGAGCCGATAAGCATTGCCAAAGCAACCGCGCTGACAACGATTGCCTGAGTGGCGGTCAGTGCCACCGACGATAGCGCCCGCCCGGCCATCAACCGCTTGGTGGAGACCACCACGACGGAGCGCAGTCCGGCGGCAAGAAGAATAAGTGCCTCTCCCAAGGACCAGGTGGAGAGGCCGCCAACCAGCAGGCTTACGCCGGCGCAGGCGATGACCGCGCCCAGTATGACGGTTTTCGGCGGCAGTTTTCGCGACAGCGCTGCGTCCAGAAATGGCGTGAACAGGGTGCACAGCGAAATGATGAGGGCGGCATTGGTGGCACTGGCGTGCGCAATGCCGGCAATTTCCGCGGTGAAGATCGCCGCCAGGATCGCCCCGAGTGCTGCAGCCGCAACGAGATCTCTCCTGGACGCCGATGCCAGCTCATGGCGCGCCAGCATTGCCATGATGCACGCCGTTGCGGCGAACCGATAAAAGATCAGGACCAGGACGGGCGCATAGGAAAGCGCGACCTTGGTGACCGGGTAACTTGCACCCCACACGATTGCCACGCCAATAACGGCTAGATCCGCAAGCATCCTCGAGCGGCGATCCTCCGCCACCGCTACACTCAATTGCCTCGACATCGTTTTTCCATCTTCAGTCTGGATTGACTGCGGTGGATAGGCGAGGTCACAGGTCCGCTATAGAACGAAAGTGCGGAGCCGTTCAGGCACTGGCATAGGCAGCCGGCGTGGTGCCCACGATTGCCGCGAAGTGGCGGGACATGTGGCTCTGGTCGGCAAAGCCGGCCTCGGCGGCGGCCGCCGCCAGCGAGGATCCATTGCGAAGAAGGCCCTGAACTTTCCGCACCTTGAGGCCGATATGATAGGCGTGCGGGGGCATTCCCGTGCGGTTCTTGAACAGATCTATGGTTTGGCGTCGGCCCAGGCCAACAAGCGCTGCCAGCGTTTCGAGCCGGATGTCTGCTTCAACATGCGCGTGAAGATAATCCACGAGCTTTGCAGCCCGGCGATCATCGTGCCGGATCTTGGTGGCCTGGTCCGTGGAGCCCGTGGAAAGTGCCCCGACCACATCCGCCAGTTTGGTCAGCGCGGCGTCACGGGACAGCGACAATCGCGAAGCATGGACGACGTCATGGATCTGCGCGAGCCGCCCCGCCAGCCTGGCATCAAAATGGCCGACCACGCCGAAGTGGGGTAGGCCCCGGCTCGCACCATGCGTTTGATCGCCGAGGATGTCCGCCATCGCCGCCTCGGACACATAGAACATGCGCTGGACCCAACCATCCTCGATAGCGGCGTTTCCATGGTGGACGTCGCCGGGACGCATGGTCATGACCGTTCCGGCCGAAACGGCATGTTGCTCCCCACGGCACCAGACCTGATGCACGCCCCCCGTAATGACTCCGATCAGATATTCAGCGTGGTAGTGGGGTTTGAATTTCTTTTCGATGTAGTGGGCGGCCAGGGTTTCGATCCCGCCATGTTCGGGCAAGCGGTTGAACGAGGCATGTTCAGTATTTCTCGCGGCCGCATCCACCAGTTTGCTCCTTGGGCCAAGTCTCTCGGCGCGGCACAACACTTACCACGTAAATGCGCTCCTTAACGCATCATGGAAAGCCCGACAACGCCGAGGAGGGCCAGAAAAACCGCATCATCGCGGCCCTTCACGATTACTCAATCGCGGAAGCTGCCGCTCGGGTCCTATGACAGTTGTCACCGACGCCTGTCGTCCTATGCATGACTTCATAATAGATTTCTCCCCGAAGGTTCGCTTCTGGGAACCTTCGGCTCCGCTCTTAAAGGCAGAGATGGGGTCGTGAGCGGTTGATCGGCAATGCGCCCCGTTCCGGCCGTTCAGCATACCTGCCCTACTCCCTGAAAGCGGGGTTGTGCTGCCGAATGCCGTGGTCGCATCCGGGCTCACGAAAAGACCTGCGCCACATCGTGGTAATGGGACAGCCGTCTTTCGGGGTCTGGCAGGACGTCCTGCAGCATGATCTCGTCGGCGCCGCAGGCCTCGGCCATGCGCAGGAGGCGCGCTCGCAGAGCTCGGCAGCCTTTGGGGCATGATGTTGAAGCGCCGGCGCTGCTGGAACGCCCAGCGCATTGGCATGGCCAGTTTCTCGGCTTCCGCAAGAGTTGGGGCCGTGGTGACGCGCAGTGCGAGAAAGAGCTTGGGCGCCGGGGGTAGGCCGGGGCGCGGCGATGGGCGAAACGCCTTGCGGTATGCCGCTGCTGCGGCTTGCGCCTCTTCGGGTCGGTGGAAGGCCGACAAGGCCAGCGGCAGGCCGAGCGTGCCGGCGCGCTCGGCCGAGGTCTGACCAACGGCCATGATCCAGGGGAGCGGCGGCGCCTCGTCGGGCATGACCTTGAGCGGCGCAAAGGGGTGATCGGCAGGAAGATCAGCAAACAAATGGCCGAGCACTTCCTCGACTTTCGCGGCTTGATCATGCGCCGGCTTTTGCGTGCGGTCCGGCTGCAAGGCCAGATCGGGCAGCGGCCCGGACACCGATTGCCCAAGCCCCAGATCGACACGCCCCGGCGCCAGCGCAGCGAGGGTCTTGGCGCTTTCGGCAATCTTGTAGGCGCTGTAGTTGTTCAGCAGAACGCCGCCCACACCGACACGGATGCGGCTGGTCGCCTGCGCCAGGGCGAGCGCCATCACGATGGGATCAACGCAGGCCTCGTAAGGCACGGCATGGTGCTCCACGAGCCAGTGGCGCTCAAAGCCCAGCTGCTCCAATGTCTGGGACAGCCTGATGGACTGGCGGATGGCCTCGCCCCCAGTGCTGCCGGGGCCAATCTGGACTTGGTCGAGGAGCGAAAGTTTCATGGGGCACCAAGATTGGAGGGGCGCCAGAGAGTGCGCCCCTGAGGGTGTTTACTGGATGGCAAAGGCCGAGGGCTCGATCAGGTCTTCGCGGATGTCGATGCGGCTGCCGGCTTCCAGCATGCCAGCCTCGATCATGAACTCCTGATCGGCTTCCAGATTGGCGACATCCTCATCGGTCATGCGCGGGTCGAAATCGTACCAGCCAAGCTGCTTGGTCGCTTCCTCGACGCTGATGCCCTGATCCTCGGCCGCCATGGCGATTGCCGCTTCTGGCTCGTCGCGCAGGAAAGCTAGCGCTTTCCGATGCGCCTTGAAGTAAGCGGCCACGTAGTCCGGATGCGCCTGGGCAAAGGCCCTGCTGGTGCCGATCACGGTCGTGGGCGCGATCAGCCCCTCGCCATCAACGATGACATGACCGCCAGCTGCTTCCACCTGCGTGGCGTTGGCGCCGGCCAAGGTTACGGCGTCCACCTGACCGGCGAGGAGAGCGGCGCGGGCCGTCGGCAGGTCCATGTTGATATATTCCACATCATCGAGGGTCAGCCCCTCGGCGGCCAGGGCCGCGGCCAGAAGCTGGTTGAGCACAGTACCCTTGGGCCCCGCGACCTTCTTGCCCGCCAGGGAAGCAATGTCGGTTGGTCCGCCTGCAGCGGCCATGATGAAATAGGCCTTGGGCGAGCGGGCATAGGCGCCGATGACGGCCACGTCAGCACCATTGGCGCGCGCGAGAATGGCCGAGGTGCCGCCGAGCACCGAAGCAATCTGCAACTCGCCCGCGGCAATAGCCTGGGTCTGGGCGGCGCCTGAAGTGATCTCGGGATGGGTAAGGGTCACGCCCAGTTCCGCGAAAGCGGCATCGAGCATGCCCTCCTTGCGCATCACGATGGAGGGTACGTTGAAGGGCGCGGTCACATAGGACACCGCGACCTCTTCGGACTGCCCGGCCACAGGCGCAATTGCCGCGAGTGCGACTGCGGCGGCGAATGCCAATTTAGTCAGTTGGGTCATGGAGTTCTCCACTTCTAGGGCCTGCCGGGGCGGGAATGCGCGGTGCAGGGAAAAACCGGGAAAATAGCTGCTGGCGCGCGCTCTCGATCTCCGCGCCGCTGACCGGGCGCGGATACGCAGCCGCGAGCTTAAGATCGAGTGCGACCTGACCCTCTTCCAGCACCAGAATGGTGCGGCCCAGCCGAATGGCTTCCTCGATGTCGTGGGTCACAAAGACGATGGTCGTGCCGGTCGTTTGCCAGATCCGAATCAACTCGTCCTGCATCTGCTTGCGGGTGAAGGCGTCCAGCGCCCCAAAGGGCTCGTCCATCAGCAGCAGCTTGGGGCGGCTGACCAGAGCCCTGGCAATGGCAACGCGCTGCGCCATGCCGCCCGAAAGCTTGTCGGGCCGCAGGTCGGCAGCGTCAGCCAAGCCGACCATGGCCAGAGCGCTGGCCACGCGGCGGCGCGTTTCGGACCTGTCGAGACGATGCGCCAACAGGAAGCCGGCGTTTTGCGCTACGGTTAGCCAAGGCATCAGCCTTGGTTCCTGAAACACCACGCCAATAGCCGAGCGGTCACCCTCGAGCGCACCGTGCTCCGGGGTTTCCAGCCCTGCCAGAAGCCGGAGCAAGGTGGACTTGCCGCAACCCGACCGCCCTAAAATGACGTGGAATTCGCCGCTCGCCAGCTTCAGGTCGAGCTTGCGCAGCACTTCCCGGCGACCGCCAGCGGGCAGATCGTAGCCGTGCCGCACCTGATGGAAACTAAGCATTGCCCAGTTCCACTTCATTGCGCATCCAGGGCGCGATCGATCGCAGCAGCAGCTTGAGGCCGGTATCGACCAGGATACCGATGACGCCGATGGTCAGCACGCCCACAAGGACGATATCCGTACGCGCCAGATCCTGCGCATCGAGGATCATGTAGCCCAGCCCCGCCGAGGAGGCGATCAGTTCGGCGCCAACCAGCGCCCGCCAGCCGTAACCCAGACCCACCCGCAGCCCGATCACGGCGGAGGGCAGCGCCGCTGGCAGCACGATGCGCCAAAGCAATTCCAGCCGGCTGAAGCGGGCGGCGCGCCCCACTTCGATCAGCTTGGGATCAACCTGGGAAAAGCCGCCGCGGACGCCCAGAAAGATCGGAAAAAAGCAGGCGAGCATGATAATGCCCACCTTCTGGGTCTCGCCGATGCCCAGCCAGAGCATGGTCAGCGGCACCAGGGCGAGCGGCGGTATTTGCCGCAAGAATTCCAATGGGCCTTCCAGCACGACCGCAAGGGGTCGCAGGGTCACCATGACCAGCGTAAGCGAGAAGGCAAGCAGCACGGCAAAGAGATACCCGATCCCCACGCGGCTCATCGAGATCAGGATGTGGTCAAAGAGCTTGCCGCTGTCGATCAACGAAACAAAGGCAGACCAGACGCGCCAGGGTGGCGGCAAGAGGAACGCATTGACGGTCCCGGTCACCGAAACCGCCGACCAGGCAAGAAGTATGACGATGAAGCCCGATAAGGGATAAAACTTTGACATGGCCGCTCTTTAGGAGAGCGTCATATACCTGACTATTTTTATCCACAATCAC
>JAQSXP010000116.1 GCA_029256605.1 Devosia sp.
CTTCCGCCTCGCGCTCGATTGTGCCGATCGCGCCTTCCGCGTCCGCAGCTCGGGCGCTCCCAATGAACGGCTCAGCACCGTTTGGGATCTCGAAGGCGCTGCACCCCTCCAGTCCCGCTCCCGCTCCGCCGCCTAGAGCTGCTCTGGCGCGTCCTCGCGCGCCAGCAGTGCCGCCAGCGCCATCACCTGCCGGTCCTTGATCCCGAGCTCGGCCAGATGCCGTGCGGTGTTGAGCACATAATCGCGATTGCGCCCGGATATCCCCGCGCTGCGCCGCACCATTTCGAGCTGCCGCTCCAGCGGCAGCCTGCCGGCATATTGCGCATGCCGCTCATCCACCACAAAGGCCAGCGCCTGCACCACGCGCCCGTCCGCGAGCCGCACCGGCCGGAACACGTCACGATAGACATTGGTCACCTGTTCGCGCTCATGCAGATAAGCGCGCACATTGGCCCAGTTTTCCTCCGCCACTTCGAACACCATGCCCCGGCACGAGCCGCCCCGCGCCAGCCCGAAGACGAGTCCAGGCTGTTCGGGCGTGCCGCGATGGTGAAATGAATAGATCGAGAGCGCCCGATGCGCGCCGCCCAACAACCCACCCTGGCTGGACACGAACGGAAAGCCCGGGTTCCAGATCAGCGAGCCATAGCCAAACACCCAGTGGGTCGGGGAAGCACTGTCCATGCCACCCGATTGCACCTGCGCCGTCACTCAGTCAACGCCCCGCGCGCAAAACCCGCGAACTTCGCTTGGGCCTTGGCGGGAGCAGCGCTAGAAGAACTTTCATGAGCAAACGAATCAAAATTCTTCTGGTGGTCGTGGTCGCCGTTCTCCTGATCTGGAGCGTCGCCTGGTACATCATTGCCGGCCAGGTGCGCACCCAGGTCGCCGCCCTCGCCCAGGCCGATGGGGTCACCAACCCCCGCGTCGTTTGCGAAAACCTCAATGTCACCGGCTACCCGTTCCGGTTCGACGTGGATTGCAGCCCCGCCCGCATCACGATCGAGGATGTGAGCGCCGACATCGCCGGCATTCGCGCCAGCGTGCTGGTTTATCGCCCCACCCATGTCCTCGCCTCCGCGCTTGGCCCCCTCAGCGTCAGCGATGCCTTTACCGGCTCGCGCAATGCGCTGGATTGGTCGGGCCTCGAAGCAAGCCTGCGGCTCGATGACTGGCGCATTTCGCGCTTTTCGGTCTCCGCCCATGACCTGGTCTGGACCAATCCCCTCATGGGTGAAGCGCCCATCGCCACCGCCACGCTGAGCGAACTGCACTTGCTCGACATTCCCGAGCAGCACGATGCCGATCGCCACCTGGCCTCGCTCGCCGGTTATGCCCGCACGCAGAACCTGGTTTATCCCGCCCTCACCCTCACCGACACCAATAGCGAAATCCAGCTGGAGCTGACGGGCCTGCCCGATGATGTCCGCAACTGGAACGATCCTCTGCTCTTGCGCACCATGCAGGATGTCGACGCGACCCTGCGCATCGTCTCGGCCCGCGCCACCGATGGGGCCTCCACCATGACGGCCGAGGGCGAACTCCGCCTCGATGCCATGGGCCAGCTCGAAGGGCAGATCAGCATCGAGTCCACAGGGGTCGCCGAACGCATCGGCCCCTATTTGCAGGAGCCGATCCGCACCCTTGTTCTAGGCACGCCGGCTGCCGATGGCAGCCACACCAATATCCTCAGCTTCAGCAGCGGCGGCGTGTTCTCGGGCCTCGTCCCGATCGGGGTCGTGCCGCCCCTCTTCTGATCAGGGCGTCTCGTCGCCCTCTGCGGCTGGCGGCGCCTCGTGGGGCCGCCCGAAATCGGGCGCCGCCGTTTCCTGCCCCGCCGAAATGATCGAGCGCCGGATGGCGCGGGTGCGCGTGAACATGGCTTCGAGCGCCGGCCCGTCCCCGGTGCGCACCGCCCGCTGCAACACAGCCAAATCCTCGAGAAAGCGCCCCAGCATTTCCAGCACGCCATCGCGATTGGTCAAAAACACGTCGCGCCACATCACCGGATCGGAAGCGGCAATGCGGGTGAAGTCGCGGAAACCGGACGCCGAGAACTTGATCACTTCCGATTTGGTGTCGGCCTCGAGGTCAGCAACGGTGCCCACGATATTGTAGGCGATGAGATGCGGCACGTGGCTAGTGATCGCCAGCACCATGTCATGATGCGCCGCATCCATGCACTCGACCTGGCTGCCCATGGCGCGCCAGAATGCCGAGAGTTTTTCCACCGCGGCCGGGTCCACTTCGGGCCCCGGCGTCAAGACGCACCAGCGCCCGGCAAAGAGCTCGGGGAACCCCGCCGAGGGGCCGGAATGCTCGGTGCCGGCAATCGGGTGCCCCGGGATCAGCTGCACCCCTTCGGGCAAGAGGGGCTGGAGCACCTTGACCACATGTTCCTTGACCGAGCCGACATCGGAAAGAATAGCGCCGGGCGCCAGCGCTGGCGCAATCGCCTCCATCACGCTCTTATAGGCGCCCACCGGCGTGCAAAGGATCACGAGATCGGCGTCGCGCACCGCTTCGGCGGGGTCGAGCGTATAGGTGTCGCCCAGCTGCAGCGCTTCGGCTTCCGCCAGGGTTTCGGGCTTGCGGGTGGAAATGGCGATGTGATCCACCAGCCCCTGCCGCCGCGCTGCCAGCGCAATGGACGAGCCGATGAGGCCAATGCCGATCAGGGCGAGTTTGTTGAACTTCACGCTCATTGCGCCGCTCCCGATTTTAGCACTGCCGCCACGTCGCGCATCGCCTGTTCCGAACCAATGGAAATGCGCAGGCCATTCTCGATGCCATAGGAGGCGCCGACCTCGCGCACGATATAGCCGGCCGCCGCCAGCCGCTCAAAACCGCTGGCCGCTTCGCCCGGCGTTTCGAACAGCACGAGGATGAAATTGGCCTGGCTCGGCACCACCCGCATGGCATTGCCGGCCAGCTGGGCGCTGAGCCACTCGCGCCACTGGGCGTTATGCTCGCGCAGCCGCCGGGTGAATTCCACGTCGCGCGTTGCCGCCGCTGCCGCTACCTGCCCCGGCAGGTTCACATTGAACGGCCCGCGAATGCGGTTGATCGCGTCAATCACATGCTCGGGCCCCACCATCCAGCCGACCCGCACGGCCGCCAGCCCCATCTTGGAAAAGGTGCGTACCATCACGACGTTGTCGTGCGCCGCCACGAGGTCGAGCCCGACGGAATAATCTGCGGCCGTCACATATTCCGCATAGGCGCTGTCGATCACGAGCAGGATGTCGGGGCGCAGGCCGGCATGCAGCCGCGCCACCTCGGCTGAATTGAGATAGGTGCCGGTGGGATTGTTGGGATTGGCCAGCCAGACGATCTTGGTGCGCGGCGTAACGGCCGCGAGGATCGCGTCCACATCGGCGCGGTACTCGGGCTCGTCCACCAGCACGATCCGCGCGCCCGCGGCCCGGGTGATGATGGGATAAACCGAAAAGCCATAGCGGTTCATCACCGCCTCATCGCCCTCACCCAGATAGATTTGCGCCAGCAGATGCAGCAGATCGTCCGAGCCATTGCCGCACACAATGCGCGCGGGATCGATGCCATGCACGTCCCCCAGCGCTTCGCGCAACAGGCGCGACGAGCCTTCCGGATAGATCTCGGGATGGCTCACCGCCTCGCGCAGCGCTGCCACCGCCTTGGGGCTCGCGCCCAGCGGCGATTCATTGGCGGAAAGTTTGATGGCCTTGCTGCCCGGCGCGCCGGATTTTCCCGGCAGATAAGGCGCAATCTCGAGAATGCCGGCTTGCGGCGTGGGACGGATGGGTTCGGACATGATTTCGTCTTGGCTGAATTGGGGCGGACCATATGCGCTCGGGCCCCAAAGGCAAAGGGGGCATTGCACCGCAAGCCGAACCTGCTGGGCTACTGCGCGCGGGCTGTCGCCGGGTTGAGCACCGGCACCTTGACGAAGCGTTCCTCGCGCTTGCGCCGCGGCACTGCGGGAAAGGCTTCCTTGCGCGCGCGCACGCAGATCACCCCCGACATCGCCGGCCCCAACAGCCGTCCCGCCCCCTCGAAGAACCGGGTGGATTTGAGCACCAGCGAGGATTGGAACGGCGGCAAAAACAGCCCGTCGCGCCAGGCCTCGGGCACAAAGCTATGGTCGCGCAGCAGCTTTTCGAGCTGGCTGCCCGAATAAGGATTGCCCGTGCCGAACGGGGTGGTGTCGCGCTGCGCCCAGATCCCGCGTCGCCGTGGCACGACGAGGATCAATTCGCCATTGGGCGCGGTGATGCGCCAGAGCTCGCGCATCAGCTCTTCGGCATCGGCAATATGTTCGAGCGCATGCACGGCAATGGTCAAATCGATTGCCGCATCGGTCAGCGGCATTTCCAGCGGATCGCAGAGCACGGTGCAGCTCGGCCCTTCGCGTGGCCAGGCCGACGCGCCCTGCCGGGCCGGCATGAAGGCCAGCACCCGCTCGG
Source organism: Devosia sp. (assembly GCA_029256605.1). Taxonomy (GTDB): domain Bacteria; phylum Pseudomonadota; class Alphaproteobacteria; order Rhizobiales; family Devosiaceae; genus Devosia. The sequence continues at coordinate 4,446 of JAQSXP010000116.1, forward strand.
CGCGATCGAGCGCAAAGCGCAGATAAGGCGTGGCAAAGCCCAGCCCCAACACCCGCTTGCGCTCCACCTGCCGGGCCAGCGCAATCACATGCTCGCGCACCAGCGTGCGCGAAATGCGGCCAAGCGGGGATTTGTAATACTCGATCAGGCGCACAACATCGCTGGTCATGGGCCAACTGTGCCAAACCGCGGTGGACTTGTCTAATCGGAGGTTGCCTTCCCCCGCCTGGCTTCCTAGCTAAGGGCACCAGCAACAAGGAGCGGCACCATGGGTTTGATTGTCGAGGTTTTTCCGGCACGTGACGACAATTACGGCTATCTGGCCCACGACACCGCCACCGGCCGCACTGCCGCCATCGATGCGCCCGAGGCCGGCCCGATCAAGATGGCGCTGGCCCGCCGCGGCTGGACCTTGTCCGATATCTTCATCACCCACCACCATATCGACCATGTGGAAGCCATTCCCGAGCTCAAATCCGAGTTCAATGCCCGCGTCGTCGGCCCCCGCGCCGAAGCGGGCAAGATCGAAGGGCTCGACGAACTCGTCGAAGCCGGCGACACGGTGACGCTCGGGGAAACCCGTTTCGACGTTTACGCCGCGCCCGGCCATACGCTCGGGCATATCGTCTTTCACGATAGGAAGAACGGTCACCTGTTCAGCGGTGATGCACTCTTCTCGCTCGGCGTCGGGCGCATGTTCGAAGGCACGCCCGGGCCGATGTGGGAAGGCGTCAAGGCGCTGCGCGACCTGCCCGCCGATACCCTCGTTTATTGCGGCCATGAATATACCGCCAGCAATGCCCGCTTCGCCCTCTCGATCGATCCGGACAACGAAGCGCTCAAGGCACGGGCCGCCGAAGTGACGCGCCTGCGCGAAGCGGGCCTGCCCACCATCCCCTCGCGCCTGGGCGAAGAGCGGCTGGCCAATCCGTTCCTGCGCGCCGACGAGCCGGTGCTCGCGCGCTTTTATGGGCTTGAAGGCGCCAGCCCCGGCGAAGTCTTTGCCGCCATCCGCAAGGGCAAGGACAACTTCTAAGCGCCCCTAGACTTAACCAAGCCGAGGAAAACCTCCGCTCACCTGTTAAGAATTTGTTTACCTATGCCCCGGGCTCTGCGACTTTATTGCCGCAGGGTCGTTGTCCTTCTTGAGAAGAGGACGATCCCAAGCGGGAGGCGCGCAATGGCACTGGGCGAGGACAGCGACAGCAGTTTCGAGATTGCCCCGGGCATGCCGGTCCTGATCGGCCCGCCCGCGCCCCGGCCCTCGCTCGAGCGCAC
>JAQSXP010000117.1 GCA_029256605.1 Devosia sp.
GAGCGGATCGCTGGAGGAACCGACACTGCCATCGTCAAAAGTGGGGTCGAACTCAGCTTCACCCGGCAGCGGGCGAACGCCTTGCGGCGGGATTTCGGTGGAGGGCGCAGCGCTGCCCTGGGACGGCGCCGCAGGTGCGGCACTGCCCGCGGCTTCCAGCCCCTGCAGGCGCGCATTGGTTTCCTCTGCCTGCCGCTCGATCAGCGTCTGCATCTGCGTCAGCTGAAAGGTCAGACCTTCGATCTGCCCATTGAGCGAGCGCACTTGTTCTTCAAGCTGCTGCACCCGCACCGCCAGCTGCGCCGTATCGGCCGCCTGCGCCACATGCACGCGCGTTGGCTGAGCATTGGTGAGCGTCAGCCCGCCCAGCTCAGCGGGCGGAAAGGCCTGGGTCTCGGCCCGGCTTTGCAGGCTCGTGCCCAGCAGCAGCGCACAGGCCGCCGCCAGGGCAGTGCGGCCCTTGGATTGCAACAGGGGGATCTTCAAGGGGGAGCCTCCGGTGTGTTCTTTGCGTCGCTGGGTGCCGACATGGTGATCGTGCCCAAGCGAGTAAAGGCCAACTTTGGTGAAAACAAAGCGCCGGAGCCACAAAGGGCATCCGGCGCTTCGCAATGCCGGCCTGGGCCGGACCTATGGGCCTGCAAGCAGGCCCGCTACTTATTGAACCACCGTCACGGCGCGGCGGTTCTGGCTCCAGCAGGAGATGTCGTTACAGATCGCGACGGGGCGCTCCTTGCCGAACGACTTGGAGGTGATGCGCTGGGCATTGACGCCACGCGAGACGAGATAGTTCACCACCACCGAAGCGCGGCGTGCGCCCAGGGCGATGTTGTATTCGCGGGTGCCGCGCTCATCGGCATGGCCTTCAATCATGATGCGGTAGTTGCTGTACTGGTTGAGCCAGGCAGCCTGCTTGTCGAGGGTCGCCGCAGCTTCGGCAGTGAGCGAGGACGAGTCGGTTTCAAAGAACACGCGATCGCCGACCGAAACCAGGAATTCCTGCTGGCTGCCAGGGGCGCCGCCACCCGGGCCCAGATTGCCCACGCCCGTCATCATTGCGTTATCGGGCGTACGCGAACACGCCGCTATCGCGACGACGAAAAGCAGCATTGCGGCAGCGCGCAACGCGGTAGTGATCGGTGCAAGGGACAGCATCCGGAAAAAGCTCCTGAAAGGCAATAATTCTAGGTACGGCATTTACCGTGCTTATTCTTAAGGCCGGGTTCCGCGTCGTGGTTAATTGGAGCTTAACGGGGCACGAATGTGGCGGAAATTCGGGCTTTTTCCCGCTGCGGCATTCCTGCCACAGCAGGGGAAGACGTGAAATTAAGGTTAAGGGCGCCGGGGCTTTACTATGCCGGCGCCCTCTCAAGTTGGACTGTTGCTTTAGCTGCGCAGTGCCGACCAAGCCGGGTCGGAAGCGTAACTTTCGGTGGGGATTGTTTGCAGGTTACGGCCCCAGATATCGACGCTCATCAGCTTGGGGCCGTCATTGCCACCTGGATCCTGGAAGAACATGATGACCCGGCCATTGGGGGCCCAGGTCGGGCCTTCCGCATGGAAGCTCGAATAAAGCATCCGCTCGCCCGACCCATCGGGGTTCATGATGCCGATATTGAACTGGCCACCCGATTGGCGGGTAAAGGCAATGAGGTCACCCTTGGGCGACCAGACCGGGGTCGAATACAGCCCCTGCCCGTAGGAGATACGCTGCGGATTTCCGCCGCCCGAGCTCATCATATAGATCTGCGGCGAGCCGCCGCGATCGCTTTCAAAGACGATCCGGCTGCCATCGGGCGAATAGGAGGGACCGGTATCGATCGCTGCGCCCGAGGTCAGCTGCACCGGTTGGCCGCCACCCGTGCTCACGGCGTAGATATTGGTCGCGCCGCCCTGCTCGACCGAAAAGGCGACCGTGCCGCCATCGGGCGAGAAGCGGGGCGCAAAGGTCATGGCACCCAGCGAAGCCAGCCGCTGCTGGCGTCCGCTCGACAGCTGCAGCAGGTAGACCTGCGGATTGCCGTCCTCGAAATTCATATAGGTGACGAGGTCGTTATTGGCCGAAATGCGCGGGGTCAGCGCCAGCGTGCGCCCATCGGTCAGATACTGCGCATTGGCCCCGTCCTGGTCCATGATCGCCAGGCGCTTGACGCGATTGGCCTTGGGGCCGCTTTCCGCCACATAAACAACGCGGGTATCGAAGTAACCGCTGCCACCGGTCAGGGCCTCATAGATGGCGTCTGAAATAATATGGGCGACCCGGCGCGAACTGTTGGGGTCGGTGTTGTAGCTCTTGCCGACGACCTGGGCGCCCTGCTGGGTGTCCCAGACGCGCACCGAAGACGCAATCTGCCCACCGCGATCCACCGCACCCATCACGAGGGCGGTGACATTGGCCGTGCGCCAGGTGTTGAAGTCGGGCGTGGCGTTCACATCGCCTACCTGCACCGGCAGCGACGCCGGATCGAGCGGCAGGAACAGGCCCGAGCGGCGCAGATTAGCGCGCACGATCTCGGCCGTTTCGCGCCCAAAGCTTGGGTCCGAGGACGCAAAATCCGGAATCGCGATCGGCAAGGGCTGGAAATTGGCGCCCTCAACCGTGATGTTGAGCTGCGCCTGGGCGGTTCGGGCAGTGGCGAGCGCGAGCCCGCCGGCAAGGCCGAGCTGGAGGGCGCTGCGCCGGGTTAAACGGGTCATTTCAGTCTCCATTCATGCCATTCGCCAGCATCTTGCCGGGCAAAGGCGCGCTTCAAAGAAGTCACGGACGCAACGTGACGTTGATATTTTGCCACTGGGAGTAGGACGCAGCTGAGAGCATGCTGTAGGGCCCGCAACCGGCAACGGCGCTCACGGCCTTCTGGGCAATGGTGATCGCCTCTGGCTGCTGGCTGACCGAAACGATGCGCGGCACATCGCTGAGCGAGCCATCCTGGTTCAAACGCATATTGACTACCACTTCCGCCCCGCTGACCTGCTCATTGGGCAGCAGGTTCCAGCACTGCTTGATCTTGGCGACCAGCGCACCGATTTCGGTCTGGCTCAGCGTCGCAGAGGTACCCGTCGTGTCTCCCAGCGTCGGCGAGCCACCGCTACCGGTGGTGGCGCCGGTCGAAGTATCCTTGTTGATGATGGCCGAAATATCATCGGCCAGCGAAGCATCGAGCTGCTCGCCCGCTTGCTGCTTTTCAGCTTCTTGGGCAGCGGCCTGGCGCTTGCGCTCGGCTTCGGCTTCCGCCTTGGCCTTGGCATCGGCTTCGGACTTGGCCTTGGCTTCCGCCACGCGCTTGCGTTCTTCTTCCTCGCGCTTCTTGCGCTCTGCTTCGGCGGCAGCAAATTGCTGGCGCTTCTGCTCGAGATTGGTTGGACGCGATGCAGGCACCGGCGCCGCGACTGCCGGCTCGGCAGGCTCAGGCGTGGGTTCGGGCTCCGGGGTGGGGTCGGGCGTCGGCTCGGGTGCAGGTTCTGGCTCAGGCGCGGGTTCTGGCGTTGGCTCGGGCTCTGGCTCAGGCGTTGGCGCCGGCTCGGGCGGCGTCGGTCGCGTCGCAGGCGTCGGCGGCACCGGCGCTGGCGTTGGCTCGGGCTCCGGCAGCGGTTCGGGCTCGGGTTCCGGCTCAGGCAGGGGTTCTGGTTCTGGCGCAGGAGCGGGCGCCGGGGTCGGCTCGGGCAATGGCTCGGGTTCCGGCTCCGGTTCGGGCGCAGTTTCGGGCTGCGGCGCCGAATTGGTCACCGGCATCGGCACGGGCCGATCGGCCTCCTGGGGCGCCGGCTGGTCCTCTTGGGTATTGCCCGTGGGCTGGGCCACTTCGGCCGGCTGGTCGGATTCCACCACCGCAGGGGTGTCGGTTTCCACCACCGTGCTGTCGAGCGAGCCCATACGGATCGCCGCAAAATCGCTGATCGGCACCAGATCCACGGCAATGGCGTCTTCCACCACGGTCATGGGTTCAGCCATGCCGAGATTGACCAGGCCAATCGTCAGCACGGCAAGATGGGCAGCGATGGAAGCGACAAGACCGGTGCGCATAGGCCCGACTAATTTTCCTGTTGCGTGATAAGGCCGATCTTGGTGTAGCCACCAGCCGACAGCAGCCCCATGACCCGCATCACCGCGCCGTAATTGGCGGTGGTGTCGCCACGAAGGAAAATACGGTCCTCCGTGCCATTGACGGCCTGCTGGGACACGACGTTGACGAGATCGGCCTCGCTGACGGCATCCTCACCCACATAGATCGTGCCCTCGGGCGTGACGGCCACGGTGATCGGCTGGGTCTGGCTCGAGAGCTCCCCGGCCGCCGTGCGCGGCAGATCGATCGGCACGCCGGCTGTCATCATCGGTGCTGCCACCATGAAGATGATCAGCAGCACCAGCATCACGTCAACCATGGGCGTGATGTTGATTTCGCTCATCACCGCTTTCTTGCGGCCACGACGACGACGACCGCCGCCTCCGCCACCCGATGCTACGCCCATGCCCATATCAGCGGCTCCGCGCTTCGAGCTGGCGGCTCAGAATGGTCGAGAACTCGTCGGCGAAGCCTTCGAGCCGCCCGATCATCTTGCCCGCATCAGCCGACAGCTTGTTGTAGGCGATAACCGCCGGGATAGCGGCCACGAGGCCAATCGCGGTCGCAAACAGCGCCTCGGCGATCGGACCCGCGACAACAGCCAGATTGGTATTTGAGGACGCGGCAATGGCGGTGAACGCATTCATGATGCCCCACACGGTGCCGAACAGGCCGATAAAGGGGCCGGCGGAGCCAACAGTGGCCAAGAAGCCGAGCCGCTTTTCGAGGTTCTCGCTTTCGCGCGAAATGGCGACGTCGAGCACCTTGTCGAGCCGCTGCTGCATGCCGACAAAAGAAGCGGCGTTCTGCTCGTGGCTGCGCTTCCATTCCTTCATGGCCGCAACAAACACCGCGCCCAGGCCGCCCGAAGTGCGCTCGGACTGCTGCTGATAGAGCTCTTCCAGCGACTGGCCAGACCAGAAGGTGCGCTCGAAGCGGTTCATCTCGGCCTGCATGCGCCGATAGGTGATGGTCTTGTCGATGATGATGGCCCAGCACCAGACCGAGGCCGCAAGCAAGCCCAGCATCACTGACTTCACAATCCAGTCGGCGGCCCAGAACAGGCCCCAAATAGATAAGTCCGTGTGCGGCGCAACTGCGCCCACCGCATCCATGGCTTCCATGTCGTGATCCTTCTGGCTGGCCTCTTGCTGCCGGCCCGTGCACCCGTGGCGATGGGGCCCAAATCTGTCAAAATTAAGAGAAAAGCCTTGCCTAACGGAGCGTTGAGGGCACCGGTGCAAGTGCAACTCTTTCTGTGACTCGATTATGGTCAAGAAGAGGTTAACAAACCGCCATCAGGGGCGATGCGTCGACTCGCCGCGTCAGCGCGCGAGCGCTCGCAGGGCCGCCGGCAGCCGTGTCGGCTTGCCGCCCATGTTGATGGCAACCACGACGACCTGGGCGTCGACCAGCAGTTCGGCGTCCCGCCACACACTCTGGCTCAGTTGCAGGCGCACGCCGCTGGCTCCCGCCACCAGTGTCTCCACCCGCAACACATCGTCGATATGGGCTGCCGCCCGAAAGTCGAGCTGCATGCTGCGCACCGCAAAGGCGAGCCCTTCCCGGCCCAGTTCGACATGGTGGATGCCTTGCGCCCGCAGCAACTCGGTGCGAGCGCGCTCCATGAACTTGAGATAGGCGGCATGGTACACA
>JAQSXP010000118.1 GCA_029256605.1 Devosia sp.
GGCGGCTGGCCGGGGCGGGGGATGGTGTCGAGCATGCGGATGGAGCCATCGGGCTCGACCAGCTGCATCAGATCCTTGTCGGAGGACACAATGGTGACCTTGCCGCCGGCTGCGCGCATCTTGCAGGCATAGGTGGCGATGATGTCATCGGCTTCCCAGCCTTCCTGCTCGATGCAGGCAATGCCAAAGGCCCGGGTGGCGGCGCGGGTCAGCGGGAACTGGGGCACCAGCTCTTCGGGCGCGGGCGGGCGATGGGCCTTGTATTCGCTATAGAGATCATCGCGGAAGGTCCTGGCGGAATGATCAAAGATCACCGCCATATGGGTGGGCTCATCCTCCCCCTTGAGATCCTCGGTGAGCTTGAACAGCATGTTGCAGAACCCCTGCACGCAGCCGACGGGCAGGCCATCGGATTTGCGGTTGAGCTGGGGCAGGGCGTGGAAGGCGCGAAAAATATAGGACGAGCCGTCAACGAGCAGCAGATGCATGAAAAGCGATTCCGAAGGAAAGGGTCGGGCCAACCTTAAAGCAGATGGGCCGCCCGACCAAGCGCCGCGGGTGCCCAAGAAAATTTGCAACGAAATGATGATAGCTGCGTTTGGGGCTCATCAGGGGGAAGAATGCATTCGGTAGCTTCGTGCGTTCCGCAGTTTTAGTGCTGGCAGCTTTATGCCGTCGGAGCGCCCGGGACTGGGTGCAACCAGCTGTTGCCGGCCCAGCCGGGCGGGGCGGGTGGCCATGATCAATTCCGAACGCGCCCTGGTCCTGGTGCCGCGCGGTCCCGACCGCCTGCTGGCCGTCGACCTGCTCGATGAAGCGGGCTGGGCGGCAACGCCCGTCGATACGCTTGCTCAGCTGGTGCAGGGCCTGCACGAAGGGGCAGGCGTTGCCCTGGTTGCCGATGAGATGCTGCGCGACGAGGATCTCGATCCGCTGCTGGTCTGGGTCGCCAACCAACCCTCCTGGTCCGATTTCCCCTTTGTGGTGCTGACGCAGTTGACGGCGCTTCCCGCCGACAGCCCGTTTCACAATAGCCTGCAGGCCTCGCTGGCCAATGTGATCTTCCTTGATCGCCCGTTCCATCCGCGCGCGCTGGTCAATGTGGTCAGCAATGCGCTGCGTGGGCGGCGGCGGCAATATCTGGCGCGACGCTATCTCGACGATGTCCGGCAAAGTGAGCAGCGGCTGCAAACCGCGCTTCTGGCCGGGCGCATGGGCTCCTGGGAGCTCGATATTGCCGAAATGGTGCTGACGGGCTCGGATCAGTTCAAGGCCAATTACGGCCGCAGCCCCGAACAGAGCTTTTTGTTTGCCGATCTCGTGGAAGCGGTGGCGCTGCCCGACCAGCGCCGGGTGCAGCGCGCGCTCGAAGACACGATCCGCACCGGCGCCGATCTCGTGATCGAATTTCGTGTCACCTGGCCCGATGGCAGCGAGCATTGGGTGGAGGCCCAGGCACGCGTGCTGAGCGATCGCTGGGGCCAGCCGCAAACCGTGGTGGGCGTCTCGACCGAAATCACCGAGCGCAAATCGGCGGAAGCGGAGCGCGAAAAGCTGCTCTTTGCCCTTGCCGCCGAGCGCGAGCGCACCCAGGATGCGCTGCGCGGGGAACGGGCGCTGTCCGAATTGCTGATGACGGGCGTGCCCGCCGGGATCGTCGCCTATGACACGGCGCTGCGCGTCACCATCTGGAACCCGGTGATGGAGCGCATCTTCGGCCACGAAGCGGCTGATGTGCTGGGCCGCCCGCTGGTGGAAGCCATTGGCGGGGATGGCGGCGATGGCATTGAAGGGCGGTTGCGTGAAGCGCTTGCCGGCAATGCCGGGCCGGTACAGGAAGTGGAGCTAAGCACGGCCCATTCCGGCACCGTGGTGCTGGAAAGCCAGCATGCGCCCTTGCGCGGTGGCGATGGCAGCGTGGTGGGTGGTGCCGCGTTTTTCCGCGACATCACCGATCGGCGCCGCGCCGAGGAACAGCTGCGCCAGGCCCAGAAGATGGAAACCATCGGCCAACTCACCGGTGGCGTCGCCCATGACTTCAACAATCTGCTCGCCGCGGTGCAGGGTAATCTCGAGCTGTTGCGCAAGCGCCTGCCGCCCGATCCGCAGCTGCAGCGCTTTGTCGATGGCGCCATGCAGGGGGCCCAGCGCGGCGCCTCGCTGACCTCGCGCCTCCTCGCCTTTGCCCGCAGGCAGGACCTGCGGCCCGAGCCCACCGACCTGTCGGCGCTGCTCGAGAACATGCGCGGGCTGATCGAGCGCTCGGTGGGGCCGCTGATCACGCTCGACATGGATATCACGCCCAACCTGCCACCGGCCCGGGTCGATGCCAACCAGCTCGAATTGGCGATTTTGAACCTGACGGTCAATGCGCGCGACGCCATGCCCGAGGGCGGCACGCTGACCATTACCTTGACCGAGCGCGACGGTGCTTCGGGCACGATGGGGCTGCGCGGCTCGTTTTTGCGCCTTTGCGTGCACGATACCGGCACCGGAATGGACGCGCAGACGCTCAAGAGCGCAATTGAGCCATTTTTCTCGACTAAACAACTCGGCAAAGGTACTGGACTGGGCCTGTCGATGGTGCATGGATTGGCCGTTCAACTCGGCGGCGCCCTGCATCTTGCCAGCCAGCCCAACCAGGGCACCACGGCCGCGCTGTGGCTGCCTGTTTCTTCTGCACCCGTCACGGAGGTTCTCCCGGTGGAGCCTGCTAGCTTCGAAGCCCCCGCCTCAACCATCCTCGTGGTGGATGACGACGCGCTGATCAACATGAACACGGTCGATATGATCGAGGATCTCGGCCATACCGCCCTCGAGGCTTATTCGGGCAAGCAGGCGCTCGAAATCATCGCCAGCGGCCGCCAGATCGACGCGCTGATCACCGACTTCGCCATGCCGGGAATGACGGGGGTGGAACTGGCCACCAAGGCGCGCGAACTGCGCCCGGACCTGCCCATCCTGCTCGCCACCGGCTATGCCGACCTGCCCAATGGCACGCCCGTGGATCTGCCGCGGCTGGCCAAGCCCTACCAGCAGGCCGACCTCGCCTCCCACCTGGCGCGCCTCCTCGCCTAGAGGGGGAGCTTGCGCAAATCGGCGGCGCTGAGCATTATAGCCACGCCAAAATGCTGTTGTTGATGTCGCGGGGGTCAGCGACCAGCACCAATTGGCCGGAGGCCGTGTGTTTCGCGCATCAAGTTTTGCTGGGATCGACCTGGCGGCATTGTTCAATGCCGCCCCCAACCCCTATGTTGTTCTCGACCTCGGCCTGACCATTGTCGGGGCCAATGAGGCTTATCTACGCGTCACCGGCCGCAGCCGTGAGGAAATCACGGGGCGGCTGATGTTTGACGCCTTCCCCTCCGATCCGCAGTCGCCGGGCGGGCGCATGCTGCGCGCTTCGCTCAATAAGGTCTTGGCCGACGGCCAGCCCGACCACATGGCTCTGATCCCCTACGATACCAGCCGCCCCGGCCAGCCGCCGCAGCTGCGCTATTGGAGCGCCACCCATACGCCCATTCTGGGCGAAGACGGGCGCATGGCCTTTATCCTGCAGCACACCACCGATGTGACCGAGCTCGAGCGGCTGCGCCAGGGCGATGGCGCGGCCAATCAGTGGCAGGCGGGCCTGCTCAATCGCGCGGCCGCGGTGCAGGCGCAAAACGATGTGCTCGCCGCCCAGGCCGGGCACATCCGGCGCTTGTTCGAACAGGCCCCCAGCTTCATGGCGGTGCTGGGCGGGCCCGAACATGTGTTCGAGCTGGCCAATGCCTCCTATCTGCAGCTGGTGGGCCATCGCGACCTTATCGGGCGGCGCCTTGCCGATGCCTTGCCCGAAGTGGTGGAACAAGGGTTTTTGGAACTGCTCGATACCGTGCGGCAGACCGGGGAGCCCTATGTGGGGCGCGGCGTGCCGATCTGGCTGCAGAAAAGCCCCGGCGCACCACCCACCGAAGCGTTTCTCGACTTCATCTATCAACCCATTCGTGGGGTGGATGGGGAAGTCGTGGGGATCTTTGCGCAAGGCCACGACATCACCGAACTCAAGCGGGTGGAAAAGGCGCTGGAGCGCGAAACCCAGTTCCTGAGCCTCGCGCAGGAAGCGGGGGGCGTTGGCACCTTTGAATGGGACCTTCGCACCAATATCGTCACCGGCTCACCCGCTTTTCTGCGCCTTTATGGCCTGGATCCCAACCGGCCTGAGCTGCCCATCACCGAATTCGCCGAGGTGGTGCATCCCGAGGACCGCGGACTGCTGGTGATCGCGCCCTCGCCCAGCATGGACGAAGGCTTCCGACGCACCGAATACCGCGTGGTCACGCCCGCTGGCGTGCGCTGGATCGCTCGGCAGGCCGTGGTGATCCGCAACGGCCAGGGCGAGCCCGAGCGCGTTCTGGGCGCAGCCTTCGACATGACCGAGCGCAAGGAGGCCGAAGCGCAGCTGGCGCTGATCGCCCAGGAATCGGCGCACCGCATCAAAAACATGCTGGCCATGGTGCATGCCATCACGACCCAGACCTTGCGCACCGCGCCATCCCTGCCCGAAGCGCGCGATGCGATCGGTGCGCGCCTGGTGGCGCTGGGGCAGGCGCAGGACCTTTTGACCCATGGGAGCGTCGCCGCCGGCATTGCCGATGTGGTCGCCGCGGCAACGCAGTTGCATAGCGAAACCTTTGGACGCTTCCGCGTCGAAGGCCCCAATCTCGAGCTGACGCCCAAGGCCGTGCTGGCGCTGGGGCTGATGCTGCATGAACTGGCCACCAATGCGCTCAAATATGGGGCGCTGAGCGTTCCGGGCGGCGGGGTGGACATCACCTGGAGCGAGCGGCGCGAGGACCCGGAAACTGGGGTGGCGTTCGTGGAATGGGAATGGCGCGAATGGGGCGGTCCCACCGTGCAGGAGCCCACGCAGAAGGGCTTTGGCTCCCGGCTGATCGAACGGGGCCTCGCAAGCAATCTCGGGCGTGCCGAGATGATCTATGCGCCCACGGGCCTTCTCTGCCGGGCGCGGATCACGGTGGCGCGGGTGGCGGTGGGCTAAAGGCGGCGGCCAGCAGACTGAGGCTTCAGCGCAGCCCAGCCGCTTCCAGAAGCCCCTGCCGCTTGGCGTCGTAATAATAGCCGCTGGCGTAAAAGCGCATGGCGCGATCTTCGCTGCGCCCGGCAGTGACATAGGCGCCCGCCAGATATTTCACCGCATAGCGCAGATTAGTTTCGGCATCGAGCAGGCCCGCTGGCGAGCCGCGATAGCCCATGCCGCGCGCGGTGGCATGGCTGATCTGCATGAGGCCCATATAAGGGCCGTTGCGCGCGCCCGGATTATATTTGCTTTCGCGCACTATCACCCGGTGTACGAGGCTTTCGGGCACGTCATAGGCCTTAGCATAATAACCGATCATGCCATTGAGCCCGCTGCCACTGCCGGCATAGGCCAGCGCTGCAGGGGCGGGAGGAATTGTCTCGGCGCGCGGCACATGGCCCGGTTTGGTGGGCGCAAAGGCGGCCAGTGCATCACTGGCTGGGGCCGGTTTGATTGAGCTTATGGAGCAACCCCCCAGTGACATGGCCAGGATCAGCATCGTGCCGGCACAAGCGGCGCGGGCGCCCATTCTGGCCTGTCGGGGAGCGGAAAGGTCGGTCATGGCGCCATCATTGCTGTTTTTGCTCAAATTGGCCATAGGCCGGGAACACGGCAGCTTCATGGCATTTTGCGGGCGCATGCGAGCAGGCGAGGATTGCGGGAGCACAACAACGAGGCTGTGTGCGCGCCAGGGTGGAGGGGTGCGGGCAGCGCGTACGAGTCGAGGCGCGGGCAGGATCGAGGCAGAGGCGATAAGGCTGGAAGGTCCCAAGCGGCAGAAAGAACCAGGGCAACGGTATCACGGCCGAAACTCGAGGGACTGCAGCCGGGGGAACGGACAGGGGCCGTCGGGTAGAATTGTTGCGTCACCCCGTTGCGCCGCCCGCCCGCATTGGCTAGGTTGCGCCCTGTTCAGCCGGGACCACCTTTTGAGTCCCGCCCCACGGATGCACCCGTAGCTCAGCTGGATAGAGCGCTGCCCT
>JAQSXP010000119.1 GCA_029256605.1 Devosia sp.
TCGAACCTGCTGGGCGTCTTCATCACCCCGGCGCTGACAGCGCTGCTGCTCCACACTGGCGGTCATGGAGTTGATGCCAGTGCCATGTTGAGCATCGGCATTCAGATCCTGCTGCCGTTTTTCCTCGGGCAGGTGGCGCGGCCGCTGATCGGGCCCTGGGTGCAAAAGCACAAGCTCCTGACCTCGATCGTTGATCGCGGATCGATCCTCCTCATTGTTTACTCCGCCTTCAGCGCCGGCATGGTCGCGGGCATCTGGAGCCAGGTGGATTGGGTCGCGATCCTCATCATCATGCTCGCCAGCTGCGTGCTACTGGCGGTAGTGATGTTCGCCACTCTATTTGCCGGCAAGGCCGCCGGCCTTTCGCAGGAGGATCGGCTGGTGCTGCTGTTCTGCGGCTCCAAGAAGAGCCTCGCCAGCGGCCTGCCCATGGCCAATATCCTGTTTGCCGGGCAAGCCGTCAGCCTCATCATCCTGCCCGTGATGATCTTCCACCAGATCCAGCTCCTGGTCTGCGCGGTGATCGCCCAGCGGATCGCCAATGGCCGCAAGGCGCTGGTGGCTCCGGTCGAGCCCAAGCCTACAGCCGCTTAGCGGCCTCATAACAGCCGGTGGCCTGATCGCCGCCGGCATGTCGGCCGGTCGTCAATGGCTAAAATGCGTGGCTTTCCCGCCGGGATACAATCTGGCGCGGTCGACGTTTGGTCTTTGTTTGCAGGGTTCGGCCATGAGCGACCAGCAAACACCTCTGACCGAGACCCCGCCTGCCCGGATCGCGGTTTATGCTCTGGTGTTCAGCGCGGTGGTGGCCCTCGTACTGATCGCGTGGTTCCTGCGCCAGATCCTGCTGCTGTTCTTTGCGGCCATCCTGCTGGCGGTCATCATCTGGAGCGTAGCCGAGCTGGTGCGCAAAGTCCTGCCATTGCGGCTCAAGGGGTCGGTGGCGGTCGCCTGCCTCATCATCGTTGCCGTCGTGGCGGGTCTTGTCTGGCTGATGGGGGCTCAGGTGGTCGAGCAGATCTCGACGCTGCGCAATGCCATCCCCCTTGTTGCCTCTGAACTCAAGGCCCGATTCGGCGTGGATGTGCAGCAGTGGTTTGCCCACACCGATTACACCGCCTGGCTGCAAGGCGCCCTGGGCTATGTGCCCAGTGTGTTCGGCACGGTCTCGTCGATCATCCTCGTCGTTGCCGGGGGGGTGTTTCTGGCGCTGGACCCGCAAGGGCACCGCGACGGGGCGCTCTTGCTGGTCCCCAGGGCAAAACGTGAGCGGCTGCGCCAAACCTTGAACCTTGCGGCCCTTTCGCTGCAACGCTGGCTCGCCGGACAGGTGATTGCCATGGTGATCATCGGCGCCGCCACCGCTGCAGTGCTCACCGTCCTCGGAGTTCCCTCGGCACTTGCCTTGGGGCTGATCGCAGGTCTTCTGGAATTTGTGCCCTATGTCGGCGCCATCGTCGCCTATGTTCCGCTGGGGCTGGCGGCAATCGGGCAGGGGGTGGACACGTTCTGGTGGGTATTGGGCGCCTATGTCCTCATCCAGCAAAGCGAAGGCAATATCCTTATGCCGCTTCTCCAGAAAAGAACGGTCGAGATCCCACCGGTGGTCGCGCTGTTTTCGGTGGTCGCGCTGGCTCTCCTGTTCGGCCCCCTGGGGATTGTCCTTGGCGTGCCGCTCACCGTCGTGCTGCTGGTCGCCCTCCGCGAGCTCTATATCATCGATGTGCTGGGGGAGCCGCGCCAAAGCTAGGGACGACCATATCTGGGCGCTCGACTGTTGCCAGGCCGAGCCAGGAGGGAGGCGTTGGAGTGAATGCCGAATTAAAGGTTCGGCGTTCCGAGAGGCGCCAGTTATCAATTATTGGAGCTTAACTGCTCGGGTCATCATGACTCGGCGGAAACCTGGGCCGGGCATGATGATCTTGTCGGGCGGTTGCCTTCCTCGAGTTGCCCAGGCCGCACCGCCCAGGAGGTGCCAAGACATGAGTGAGGTCGTCCAGCTTGCTCCGGCGGTGATGAAGCGCATTGGCGAAGTGCATGAGCGCTATCAATCCTTCAACATCGAAATGCTCGAGGTGACTGGCGGCAGCTTCTGGAAGCCGTATAGCTCGGTGGGCGAAGCCTCCGGCCCTGACAGCGCCGAGATCAGGGGTGGTGGTCAGCCCGGTGCCGGACAAGGCGTGCCTTCGGGCATGGACCCCGATCTCTACGAATACCGTGCCCCAATCGATCTCGCCAATCGGCGCCTGCGCCTGCTGGCCAAGGCACTGGCGCCGGCCTATCTGCGCATAAGCGGCACCTGGGCCAATTCGACTTATTTCGCCGAAGGGGACAACCCGCCCGTAACGCCGCCCCGGGGCTTTGGCAGCGTGCTGACGCAACAGCAATGGCTGGGGGCTATCGATTTTTCGCGCGCAGTTGAGGCGCCGATCGTCACCTCCATGGCCGTGAGCGCGGGTACCCGTAACGCCAACGCAGTCTGGCAACCCGACGCGGCGCGCAGATGGCTGGGCTTTACCAAGTCCCATGGCGGCAGGATTGCGGCCGCTGAATATTTCAACGAGCCGACCATGGCGAGCTTGGGCGGCGCGCCCGCAAACTACACCGCGGCCGACTTTGGTCGCGACTTCAGGAGCTTTGAAACGATGCTGCGCCGCGAGTTTCCGGACACCGCGCTACTCGGTCCGGGCTCGGTGGGCGAGGCGGATGCCGATTGGGCCGTCGCGCGCGGGGGATATGGCGGTTTCCAGATCTTGAAGGGTGAGGACCTAGCCCAGTACACCGGAGGGGCCGACGCATTTTCCTACCATCACTACGGCGCGGTGTCGCTGCGCTGCGCACCAATGGGCCATCAAACCAGCCCGGGCCAGGCCCTGAGCGAGGAGTGGCTGGCCCGGACCGACAAGACACTGGCCTATTACCGGCGCGTGCGGGATCGGTGGATGCCCGGTAAGCGCTTCTGGAACACCGAAACCGGAGAAACGGGATGCGGTGGAAACCCGTGGGCGAGCACCTTTCTCGACACGTTCCGCTATCTCGACCAGCTCGGGCGCCTGGCGCGCCAGGAGGTGGAGGTGGTGCTCCACAACACCTTGGCGGCGAGCGATTACAGCCTGCTCAACGAAGGCGACTTCACGCCCAAGCCAAGCTATTGGGGGGCGCTGCTGTGGCGCCGGCTGATGGGAACGACGGTGCTCGACACCGGCCTCAACAATGGCCCCGGGCTGCATGTCTACGCCCATAACCTGCGCGGCGCGGCGGGGGGCGTGGCGCTTTTGGTGCTCAACACGGATCGTGGGGTAAGCCGCAGGCTGGCCATACCGGTCGCCGCCGAGCGCTTCACGCTCGCCGCCGCGAATGTGACCGACAGGTCAGTGACCCTCAACGGCACGCCGCTTGAGCTCGGTCCTGGCGACGCCCTGCCTGCGATGGCCGGCCAGCAGGTGGGCGCGGGCGAACTCGCCTTTGCGGCAGCAACCATCACATTCCTCGCGATCCCCGCCGCGCAGAACCAAGCCTGTCGCTGAGTCTAGGTCCGTAGTTCGGCGCCAAATCGACTGAGGTGGAAGTGATTGACCTGAAAAGACTGGTGGGCCCACCAGGACTCGAACCTGGAACCAGACCGTTATGAGCGGTCGGCTCTAACCATTGAGCTATAGGCCCCCGGCTGGGTGTGTAGCAAAGTGTTGTGGGTGCTGAAAGGGCCAAGTTCCAGCCGGTGGCACTTGGCTGGCGGTGCAGCGCGGCGCGGTCAAACCGGGTCAACGGCCCGAGGCGCTGGGGCGGCTGAAGAGTTCGGTGAGCTTGAGCAGGGCTGCCAGGTGCACGTTCTCGGGCGTCGCGGGATCGCGCAGGCAATGAACATCGCTCACAACGGTGAAGTTGACGCCGTTGCGACAGCCAGAGGCGGTGAAGTGCAGCCGCCGGTGCTCGGCTGAATAGCGGGCATGGGTCACTTGGAACTGCATGGGGTCAGCTAGGCGAAAGCCTGCCGCAAGGGCAAGAGCGATCGGCGGCAAGTGCCTTGGCGGGCGCTCAATTCTGCATGAAGCTGCGGGTTAGGGCAAACGGGCCAGCCGATCGATCAGCAGCGCATAAAACCGGTCGGCATCGGCGTGGCGCATAAACTGCACATTGGCCGGCTTGCCAGTGACATGCCAATAATCAGCAACGCTCATGCCGCGCGTCAATTCGCTGCCGGTTTCGATCGCAACATGGCAAAGGCGCCCGGTAAAGAGAGTAGGCTCGAGCAGATAGGCGATGACGTTGGGATCATGGAGCGGCGCCCCTGACCAGCCATATTTCTCCAGGTCGAAATCCTGGGAGAAGCTCAGCATGTCGTAGACGGCGGTTCCGGCGCGATTACCCAGGGCGCGAATGGCCTCGAGCCGTTCGGGCGTCGATTGCACGCCATGGGTGACGTCGAGCGGCATCATGGTGATCGGCGCGCCGCAGCCCAGCACGACATCTGCGGCCTCGGGATCGACAAAGATGTTGAATTCAGCGGCCGGCGTGATGTTGCCCACCTCGAAATAGGCGCCACCCATGAGGACGATCTCGGCAACGCGCTCGGCGATCCGCGGCTCCTTGATCAAAGCCATGGCAATATTGGTCAGTGGCCCTAACGCACAGAGGGTCACGGTGCCCGGCTCGGCGGCGAGCAGGGTGTCAATAATGAAATCCACCCCGTGCATCCGCTCCAGCAAGAGCTTGGGGGCAGGCAGGTCGGGACCATCAAGGCCGGTTTCGCCATGCACATGTTCGGCCGTGATCAGCGGCCGGCGGATCGGGCGGGCGCAGCCGGCATAGACCGGGATATCCTTGCGGCCGGACAGCTCGACCACTTTGAGGGCATTGCGGGCGTTCTGGGCGAGCCCCACATTGCCTGCGACCGCCACCACGCCCAGCACGTCGAGTTCTTCGGGCGAAGCCAGCGCCAGCAGCATGGCGACGGCATCGTCCTGGCCGGGATCGGTGTCGATAATGATCTTGCGGGACATGGAAGAACCTGAATCTGGTTGCAACGAGGGAATTGCTGAACGGCCACAGAGACCTGGCACCGGCAAACTCTATACCGGCCGAGGGGCGGCGCGATAGCCGAATAGCTGCCATGCCTTCAAGCGCTTGACGCGCATCCCTTGCCTGCCGAACAGTCCGGCAGCAGCGACAACAAGGAATCGAGTGTGGAACACGGGGTAACGGAAGCGGCAGGTCACGGGATTGATCTGGTGCCCATCGTAGTGCTGCTGGCGGCGGGTGTGTTTGCCGTACCATTGTTCAAGCGGATCGGGCTGGGCTCGGTGCTGGGCTATCTGGCAGCGGGGCTGTTGCTGGGTCCCTCCGTGCTGGGTGTCATCCATGAGCCCGAAGCGGTGCTGTCGGCCGCCGAGCTGGGCGTCGTGCTGTTTCTTTTCATTATCGGCTTGGAAATGGAGCCGACCCGGCTCTGGGCGCTGCGCAAGCAGATCTTTGGCTTGGGCGTCATCCAGGTGCTGGTCTGTGGCGCCTTGCTGACTGGAGCGGGCGTGCTGCTGGGTTTTTCGCCCCCGGTCGCCTTTGTTGCCGGGATGGGCTTTGTTCTCACCTCTACCGCCATTGTCATGCAGATCCTGGGCGAGCGCGGGGAACTCGCCACCGATAGCGGGCAAAAGATGATTTCGGTGCTCCTGCTCGAAGATCTCGCCATCGTGCCGCTCCTCGCCAT
>JAQSXP010000120.1 GCA_029256605.1 Devosia sp.
TCGCGCAGATAGGTCTTGATGTCGACGCCCCAGGTGTGTTCGGCAACCATGGTTAGCCCACGACCAAAGGCGCGGCGCTCGGGTGTGCTTTTGCTGGTCCAGGTATCATGGAGGCGCTGCAGTGCCCGGAAGCGGGCCAGTTTCTGTGGGTCGCTGGCCGTGCCGTAAATCCAGCTGTCGCCGATTTCATCGGTGATGATCGGAAACTGCTCCCGCCGGGCCCACATCAGTTCGCCAAACTGGTCCAGCGTTGAGGCCGCGATGGTGGCGCCTGGATTGGCGCGGCGGAGATGGCGGAGAGCCTCGACGGTTTGAGGGACGCTTTGCGGGCCGATATTGTCGGCGGTGTGGGCAAAGCTGAGGCCGATATTATCGCCGGCGGGAAAGTCGGTGGCGCCATAGGAGCCTTGATACATGACGACGATTTCCGAGCCATCAGGCGCGCGCCAGCGAAAGATCGGCGGAATATCGGGGACTGGGCTGGCTGTGTTGACGCCGAGATGGAGGAACCGCACCCCGGCCTTTGCCAGCAGTGGCACCATGCCCAGGGTATGCCCGGGCACGTCCGTCATCTTTGCAGCGGTGGTGGTGCGGCCAAAGCGTTGATCGAGTTCACCCGAATAGGAGAGCCCCGCTTCGAACAGGGCCGGGGACATGAGTTCTGTATGAGTGGTGAAGGGGAGGGCGTGCCACGTGATCAATCCGCGGCCGATGGCCTGCTCGAGGCGGCGGACACGCTCGGCATCCTGGGAGTTGAGGTGGTCCCAGATCAGCCAGGCACCCGTGGTCCAGATAAAGGCCGGGTGATCGGGGTCTTCGGCAAAGAAGTGCTCGCCGGTCCAGATCGCCTGCGGGATGAATTGGTCATGATATTGCTGGCGCACCCGGGCGGCATGATCGGTGAAGCCGATATCTAGATGGGTCTTGAAGATCAGATGGATATGAGGGGTCATGGGTTCACCCGACCGTGCCGCGCACGATCAGCCTGGTGTTGAGGGTTTCCTGAAGTCCCGGCGCAGCGGGGTTGTTGAGGCGGCGCAGGATCAGTCGCACCAAAGCGTTGACCCGCTCATCGAGGTCGAACTTGACTGTCGTGAGATTGTAGCTTTTCCAATGCGACTGGGCGATGTCATCGAAGCCTACAACCTTGACGTCCTCGGGCACGCGCAGGCCGAGTTCGTGGCGCAAGGCATCGATTACCCCAAAGGCGCCGACATCGTTGACGGCGAACACGGCATCGGCGCCATCGCCGACCCGAAAGAAATTCACCGTGGCCCGATAGGCGGCGTCATAGCTGAAGTCGCCTTTCACCACGACCGGGGGTGGCAGCCCGCGCCGCGCCATTACCTCCTCCAGGGTGTGCTGGCGAGAGGTATTGGCGCGCGATTCCGGGGCGCCGGAAAGATAAGCAATGCGCCGCGCTCCATAGCCCTGCAGTAGTGCCACCGCCTGATCGATCCCATCCCATTGCAGAACGTTGAGCCGGTCATGCAATGGGTTGCTGACGGAGTCATCGGTAGCACCGGGAGCAGGGTAGTGCACATAGATCGGCACGGCCCGACCCATGAAGCGGGCCAGGGTGCTGGGTTTGACGTTCTCGACAAAGGCGATGACGGAGTCCGGGTTATGGCCCCGCATGGTGGCGAGCAGTTGCTCGTCCATGGAGTAGTCGGTCCGCGTCTTGAACAGGAGGGTGGCAAAGCCCTCATGCTGAAGGGCCGTGGTGAGCGCATCGATCTCTTGGCTTTCCCAATGGGCGTAGACGTCGGGGACGATGATGGCAATCAGGTGGGAGCGGCCGCTAACCAGCGCTCGGGCGGCGCGATCGGGCGTGTAGTCGAGCTCCTTGGCAATGCGCAGAATGAGCTCGCGCTTTTCCGGCTTGAGCGAGGTGTGCGGATTGAAAGCGCGCGATACGGCGACGCGCGAAACATTGGCGCGGGCGGCGACCATTTCCGCCGTGGCCCGGCTGCGCGGGGCGTCGTCTTTGTCGCTCAAACGCCCCTCCGGTCATCTGAAAAGATGAAAGCGTGTGCAAATCTCTGAGCGTAGCGACCTCATCTGTCAAGCTGGGTCCGCAGGAGAATGGTTCGGCTGCGGCCCTGTGTTGTCATTGCAGCGTCACGTAGCCGGCCTATCTCGTCGGCTGAGCCTCGCCGGCTCCATTCGGACCTTGCGATTCTTCGCATTGACGTTCGGTGAAAACGTGTTCATTCTGATCGGGCTTGGGGTGGACGAGCCTGGTTTGTCCCCCGGCCAATATTTCGGCTACCGGAGAATTCGGAGCCACCACATGGGAGGTTTTAGCGATGAGCAATCGTCTGCGCGCTTTTGCGTTTGGTCTTGCCGGTGCGACAGCGCTGGCCGCTCCGGCCCTGGCCGTTGATCTCGATGTTACCTGTCGGTGCGTGATTGGCGGCGTTAACAGCGGCACGGCCGAGTGGATCGAGAATTCGGTGATCCCTGCCTTCGAAGCCGCCCACCCGGATTTCAATGTCACTCTCAACCAGTTTGGCGGTGAAGACGCGCAGCTTACTCAGCAGTTGGCGCTCGACTTTTCGACCGGCGCGGGTCCCGACGTGACGGCGTTCGACGGCTTCCTCATTCCCTCCTTTGTGGAGGGTGGCTTGCTGAAACCGCTCAACGAAGTGGCTGGCGCAGCAGTGGATAGTTGGACCGGCTGGGCCGCGCTGTCGGAGGGCTCGCGGGCACTGATGGAATACCAGGGCGCCTATTACGGCATTCCGCTCGGCACCGATGTGCGCATGCTCTACACGCGCAAGGACCTCCTGAGCGAGGCGGGGATCGATGCCGATAACTGGCAGCCCACTTCGTGGGACGATATTCTGGCAGCGGCTCGCGCGGTCAAGCAGGCCAAACCCGACAGCTTCCCGATCCAGCTCAATGCCGGCGTGGCGATGGGCGAAGCCACCACCATGCAGGGCTATTGGCTGGCGCTGTTGGGTACCGGCGAGGCTGTCACCGACGAAAGCGGTAAGTTCATCGTTTCAAGCCAGGGCATTCTCGATACGCTTAATCTCTACAAGACGATCTATGTCGATGAGCAGCTGGGTGACCAGCGCGCGCAATTGCTGGCCGATGGGCGCAACCGCTCTTTTGCCAATTTCCGCGATGGCGTGACGGCGCTGTTGTTCGAGGGCGACTATTTCTATCGCTCGGTGACACCGGAAGGCTCCGAGTTTGCCGTGCCCAACCGGGATGCTGTGCTGGGCTGGGCCAAGGTGCCGGCCAAGACGCCGGGATCAGGCATTCGCGGACAGGATTTCGTGACCATTTCAGGTGGCACGGGCTTTGTGATCAACCCGGCGACCGACGCGCCGGCGGAAGCCTGGGCGTTCCTGTCGTTCATGAACGAGCCCGAGCAATTGGCGGCATTCCAGGCCATCCAGCCGCGCATCACCGCGCGCACGGATGTCGAAATCCCCAATAGCCCCTTCCTGACGGAAACCAGCCAGGAGCTGCTGCCCCTGACTACGGCGCGGCCGAACGATCCCAACTACAATGCGGTATCGGCCGAGATTCAGCGCATGACCGAAGCGGTGGTGTCCGGCGAGTTGTCGCCCGAGGACGCCATGGCGCAGTACAAGTCGGCGGTCATCGCGATCGTTGGCGAGGAGAACACCGTCAGCTTGCTCTAGCCCTCCCAGGCGCCCCTGGCGCGCTTCGGCGCGTCGGGGTCTTTTAGCCGAGGACCGTCCACCCCTTAACGCCCTTCTTTTTAGGAGAGGTCGCGGGGTGGCCAGCGGAACGGAGCCAACATGGCTTCTCACTCCTCCGCGGAGGCGGGGCGGAGAACAGGATCGCGATTTCCCATGACTGCTGAGCCCACCGCATCTCCGCCCAAGCGCAAACCGCGCAATTTCGCGCTGTTGTCCAACTGGGCGGGCGCCGCGTTCCTGACGCCGGCAGGAATTCTGGTTTCGGTCTTTGTGATCGTGCCCTTCTTCTGGATCATCTTTGTTTCCTTCACCAACCGCACCTTGCTGGGGCGGACGGCGCTGAACCCGGAATGGGTAGGGCTCGGCAACTACCTGGCGCTGTTTGATCCGGCGACCTTCTTTCAGCGTGGTCAGTTCGGCTTTTCGCTGATCCTCACTACCCAGTTCGTGCTCGCTTCAGCGCTTTTAGGGCAAGCGCTGCTGGGTCTGCTCCTGGCCTGGCTGATCCAGACGGTGCCGCCTGCCGTCAAACGGATCACCGAAACCTTCGTGATTGCCGCCTGGATCCTCCCCGAGGTGGTGATCGGCTTTGCCTGGTTTGCCTTTCTCGACCGGGATCAAGGCACGCTCAACATGATCATTGAAGGCCTGGGACTGCCGCCGGGCGACTTCCTGTTGCAGCAGCCGTTCTGGGTCATTGTCGTGTTCAACACCTGGCGCGGGGCCGCCTTCTCAATGATGCTGTTCAGCTCGGCCTTTTCGTCCATTCCGCCGAGCTATTTCCAGGCGGCAGACGTGGCCGGCGCTTCGAGCTGGCAGAAGTTCCGGGATATCGGGCTGCCGCTGATCCGCGGCCATATCGTTACCGATCTCATCCTCATCACGATGTGGACCTTCAACACCTTCACGCCCTTCCTGCTGACCAATGGCGGACCGAGCTACCGCACGGAACTGGTGTCCATCTACAACTATCGCGTCGCCTTCCAGGATTTCCAGTTCGGCAAGGGCGCGGCAGTGGGCGTGATCATGATGCTGATCAACCTGGCCTTTGCGCTGATCTATCTCAGCATCGGCCGCAAGAAAAAGGTGCGCTGAGCATGGGCCTGACCATTCCCGCCTTTGTCGGTCGCATCGCCTTCTCGGCACTCGCCGCGTTGATCGGCGTCGTCTTCGCACTGCCCTTGTTGTGGTTCCTATTCGCCCCATTCAACGCTCGCGCGGAACTGGGGCTTGCGGTGCCCGACCCCTGGACGCTGTCGAACTTCTTCACGGTCTTCGGCAATTCCTATGCGGTGCAGGCGCTGTGGAACAGTTTCATCCAGGCTATCGGCGGGGTGATCCTGGTGGGCGCGGTGGCAACGCTTGCCGCTTATGCCCTGAGCCGCTCATCCATCCCGGGCAAAGGCGCTGTCACCTATATCCTGTTGCTGTTCTCCTCGGTGGTGTCCGGATCGGCGGCAATGGTGCCCATCTTCCTCATCATCTCGGCCGCAGGACTCATGGACACGCATCTGGCCGTGATCCTGACCTTTGCTGGTGGCTTGCTGCCGACCGCGATGTTCATCCTGCGCGACTTCATCGACTCCATCCCCAAGTCCTATGAGGAAAGCGCGATGGTGGCGGGCGCATCCCCCGTGCAGGCCTTTTTCGATGTGGCGCTGCCGGTGATCCGGCCCGGGATCGTGGTCATCGTGGTGTGGAGCTTCGTCAATATCTGGGGCTCGTTCCTGATCCCCTTCATCCTCTTGCGCAGTGACAGCAACATGCCGGCCTCGGTCGCGATCTATTCGTTCTATTCGGAGGCCGGCACGCCCATCGTGACGCTGTTGGCGGCCTATTCGCTGATCTACTCGCTGCCGGTGATCGCACTTTATCTCTTTGTCAGCTGGCGGTTCGGCTTCCGCTTCTTTGGCGGCATCAAGGCTTAGGTTTCATGGCATCAGTCCAGTTCAAGAACATCACCAAGCGCTTCGGCGAGTTCAATGCCGTGAGCGA
>JAQSXP010000121.1 GCA_029256605.1 Devosia sp.
GCCGCTCCCGCCGAGCCCGCTCGCACCCGTCGGACGCGTAAGGAACTGCCAGCGGAAGGCGTTGTCGTTTCCTCCAGCAATCCTCGCCCGGAGGGTGAAGGCGATAAGGAGCCAGAAAAGAAGAAAGCAGGCTGGTGGCAGCGCCGCCTCGGGCTAGGCTAGAATCAAGAAAGGCGGCCCCCGGGCCGCCTTTTTCACATCCGGGTTCGGTAGCGAAAAACCACATCTTCCGGGTCTTGCCTCGGAGCATCGGGGTCCGGTTCCCCACCGAGCCGTTTGGCCACCGCCTGTGACGCGATGTTGGCAGGGTCGCAATAGCTGACCAGCGTATCAAGGCTCAGTTTGGCGAACGCCCAATCCCTCAGGGCCGCAGCCGCCTCGCTTGCATAACCCTGGCCCTCAAAGCCCTCATATAGAAGCCAACCCAGCTCCTTCTCGGGAA
This sequence comes from Devosia sp., assembly GCA_029256605.1. Taxonomy (GTDB): domain Bacteria; phylum Pseudomonadota; class Alphaproteobacteria; order Rhizobiales; family Devosiaceae; genus Devosia. The sequence continues at coordinate 443 of JAQSXP010000121.1, forward strand.
ACAGCGGGCCATGATTGATCCCCACCTGCCCTATGCACCGGCCATCTGCCAGTCGCTCGATCATCAGTGCGCCATGTCCAAAGAGCGGCCACAGCGCCACATCATGGCAAAAGGAGAGCCAAGCCCCCCGCCGGTCGAACGGGCCGCCCATGTGCACTGAGCGCGGTGAGCCCATCATCTCGGCATAGTCGGCAAAGTCCTCCATGACCGGTGGACGCAAGGAAAGTCTTTGAGTGTTGAGTGTTGGGATCAGCATGTTCATCGCAGCGCCTTAGCCATCCGCTCGAGCGCCAGTTCAATGCTCTCGCGCTTGCCGGCATAGCTCAGGCGCACATAGCCCTGCCCGCCTACACGATCGAAGTCGATGCCCGGCGTAATTGCGACCCCAGCCTCCTCCAGCATGCGCTCGCAGAATTCCAGTGAATCGTTGGAGAACTTGGCAATGCCGGCATAGGCATAGAACGCCCCGTCTGATGGCTCGCCTAGGCTGAAGCCCAGCGTCGTCAGGCCGTTATGCAACAGGCTGCGGTTGGCGGCATAACCCGCCTTCTGCTCTTCCGAATACTCGCGCTCGCCCAAGGCTGCAGTCGCCGCGATCTGGCTCAGCGTCGGCGCCGAGATGAACAGGTTCTGCTGCAGGATTTCGGTGCGCCGGATCAGCTCCTCGGGCATCACCATCCAGCCGATGCGCCAACCGGTCATGCAGTAGTATTTCGAAAAGCTGTTGATCACCACGGCATCACGCGTCAGCTCCAGGGCGCTGACCGAGGGCCCGCGATAATCGAGCCCGTGATAGATCTCGTCCGAGATCAACCGCACCCCAAGCCGGGCGCAAGTCTCGACGATATCGCGTAATCCCTCCCGATCTACCGTTGCGCCAGTTGGATTGGCGGGGCTGGCGAAAAGCAGGCCCTCGAACGGCGCCTCGGCATGGGCTGCGGCGATCTCGGCTCCCGTCAGCCGCCAGCCATTGGCGGCCGTGAGCGGAATTTCCGCCACCTTAAAGCCAAGTCCTACGAGCGTGTTCACATAGGCCGGGTAGCCCGGGCGGGTAATCGCAATGCGGGCTCCGGGCGCAAAAGCCGCGTGAAAGGCAAGGATGAACCCGGACGATGACCCCATTGTCGCGAGAATCATATCAGGGTCCACGGACACGCCGTGCTGGGCCGAATAATAGGCCGATAAACCCTCGCGCAGCTCGGCCAAACCCTTGGCATTGGTGTAGCTCTGCGCCTGTGGCAGGGCCTTGGTCACCGCCTCGATCACCCTGGGCGCCGGCGGCGAACCCGGCTCGCCTATTTCCAGGTGACACACGGTGCGGCCGGTTGCCTCGATCGCCTTGGCACGCTTGAGGATTTCCATGGCTTGGAACGGCATCAGGCCGTCGGGTGCGGACTCGGACATGAAGGCTCTCCTGTTTGACCTCCGGCCTATCCTGTTCGCCTTGCGCTCTCAACCAAGTGATGCACCGGCGACAGGCCGTTTACGTGCCGCTGTAATATTGATTGGTGTCTGCTAAAAAGGCGCTGCGTCCTGCTTTGGAGTCGTTCATGCCTCGCATCACCCTTGCCCTTGTTGCCTTGGCTGGCGTTCTGGCCGGTGCTCTGGGTTACTCAGTGTTGAGCCGTCCAGTTCCCCAAACTGATGCGGTCGCGGTGCGTGCCATCGTAGACACCGCTCTGGCGGAACGCGAAGCCGCAACTCCGCCACCGGCTCCCGAGCCCGCTCCTGCGGTGGCGCAGCTTGATCCGGCCCAGCTTAACCCGCTGATCGAAAACTATCTGATGAGCGACCCCACTATTCTGCAGCGCCTGTCGTCCGCATTGGACACCAAGCTGCGCACCGCCGAACGCGAACAGGCCACTACGGCCATTGCCAGCATGCGCGAAGCTATCTTCAACGATCCCGATCAGGTCGTGCTCGGCAATCCCGAGGGTGACGTAACGCTGGTTGAGCTCTTTGACTACAATTGCGGCTATTGCCGCAGCGCGCTGCCCGACCTCGCCACTCTTCTGGCTGAAGACCCCAATCTCCGGGTGGTGCTCAAGGAATTCCCGATCCTGTCCAACGAATCGATGGACGCCGCGCGCGTGGCCGTCCTCGTTGGTCGCGCCGATGTGGATTACTGGCGCTTCCACCAAGCCCTCTTCACCACGCGCGGTCAGGTCGACAAGACCGCAGCGCTTGCCGCTGCCGCCGATCTCGGGCTCAGCCCCGTTAGCCTCGAGCTGCAGATGAACGAGGAAACGGTAGCGCGCACCATCAAGACTTCCTACGAAATCGCCCAGGCGCTCAACATCACCGGCACCCCGACCTACATCATCGGCAATGAGGTCATCCCCGGCGCCATTGGGATCGATGAGCTGCGCAGCCGCATCCGCAATATGCGCGCATGCGGGGAAACTCAGTGCGAAGGCTAACGCCGCCTTTTGCCTTTTGATGCCGAGTGGTGTAACCGACGATCTTCCGGCCCTCGACCGCCGGTGCAAAGGCGACCTTTATGGCAAAGCGCGTACTCGTTCTGAACGGACCCAATCTCAATCTCTTGGGCATCCGCGAGCCCGGCATTTACGGCTCCAAGACTCTCAAGGATATTGAAGCCTTGTGCCGGGAATCGGCGAGCGAACTCGGCCTCACCGTCGATTTCCGCCAGTCCAACCATGAAGGCGAACTGGTCACCTGGATCCAGGATGCGCGGGCAACAGCCGATGCCATCCTGATCAACCCGGCCGCCTATTCGCACACTTCGCTGGCTATCGCCGATGCCCTCAAGGCTGTCGGCTTGCCGGTGGCCGAAGTCCACCTCTCCAACATTCACCAGCGTGAGCCCTTCCGGCACCATTCCTTTGTTTCAGCCGTTGCTGTGGGTGTGCTTTGCGGCTTTGGAGCGCTTGGCTATAAGCTGGCGCTGCAGGCACTGGCTGAAAAACTGTAAACAACCGATCGACGCGCAAGCGCGGGAGACCAACAAGAATGAGCAAGTCATCGCAAGTGGATCAGGATCTGGTCCGCGCCATCGCCGAACTCCTCAACAAGGAAAATCTCGCCGAGATCGAGATTGAACAGGAAGATTTCCGCGTCCGCGTCACCCGCTCCTATGCCAACGAGACTGTGACCTACGCGGCCCCGCCGCAATACGCGCCGGCGCCCGTCGCCGCGGCCATTCCGCTCGCGCCCGCAGGTTCGGTGCCCGCCGCTCCGGTTGCGATCGAAGATCTTGCCTCCAATCCTGGCACCCTGACTTCGCCTATGGTCGGCACCGCCTACCGTTCGCCCGAGCCGGGCAAGCCTGCCTTTGCGGAAGTTGGCTCGAAGGTCACCGAAGGTCAGACCCTGCTGATCATCGAAGCCATGAAAACCATGAACCAAATTCCCGCCCATCGCTCCGGCACCGTTGTTCGCATTCTGGTGCAGGACGCGCAGCCGGTGGAATACGGCGAGCCGCTCGTCGTCATCGAATAGGAGACGGCCCCGTGTTCCAGAAGGTTCTGATCGCCAACCGCGGCGAGATCGCGCTGCGCATCCTGCGCGCCTGCAAGGAGCTGGGCATCCAGACCGTTGCGGTTCACTCCACTGCCGATGCCAATGCCATGCATGTGCGCCTGGCCGATGAAAGCGTCTGCATTGGCCCGCCTGCGGCCAAGGACAGCTATCTCAACATCCCCTCGATCATGGCTGCCTGCGAGATCACCGGCGCCGATGCCGTGCATCCCGGCTATGGTTTCCTCAGCGAGAACGCGCGGTTTGCCCAGATCCTGACCGAGCACAACGTCACCTTTATCGGCCCTTCCGCGCACCACATCGAAATCATGGGCGACAAGATCACGGCCAAGAAGACTGCCGTCGAGTTGGGCATTCCCGTGGTGCCGGGCTCTGCCGGTGCGGTCGAGACCGACGAAGAAGCCATCCGCACCGCGGCCGAAATCGGCTATCCCGTGCTGATCAAGGCCACAGCCGGTGGCGGTGGGCGCGGCATGAAGGTCGCCCATAGCGAAGCCGAACTGCTGGTCGCCTGGTCGACCGCCCGCTCGGAGGCCAAGGCCGCCTTTGGCAATGATTCCGTTTACATGGAAAAATTCCTGGGCAAGCCGCGCCACATTGAAGTGCAGGTGCTTGGCGACGGCCAGGGCAACGCCGTCCATCTTGGCGTGCGCGACTGCTCGCTGCAGCGCCGCCACCAGAAGGTCTGGGAAGAAGCGGGCGGCCCGACCATCCTTCCCGAGGAGCGCGACAGGATCGGCGAGATTTGTGCCGCCGCCATGCGCAAGCTCAAATACTCCGGCGCGGGTACCGTTGAGTTCCTTTACGAAAACGGCGAGTTCTATTTCATTGAAATGAACACGCGCCTGCAGGTGGAGCACCCCGTTACCGAACGCATCACCGGCATCGACATCGTCTACGAGCAGATCCGGGTTGCCTCCGGAGAGGCGCTCTCGATGACGCAGGACAAAATCAACTTCTATGGCCACGCCATTGAGGTGCGCATCAATGCCGAGGACCCGCAAACCTTTGCGCCATCGCCCGGCACCATCACCTTCTACCATCCTGCGGGTGGCGTGGGCGTGCGCGTCGATTCCGCTGTTTACCAGGGCTACAAGATACCGCCCTATTACGACTCCCTGATCGGCAAGCTTATTGTTTACGGTCGCACCCGCGAGGAATGCCTGCAGCGGCTGCGTCGTGCGGTGGACGAGTTCGTAATCGACGGGGTCAAGACCACTCTGCCCCTGTTCCAGCGCCTCATCAAGGAGCCGGAAATCCTGGCCGGCAACTACGATATCCACTGGCTCGAAAACTACCTCGCCAACAACAAGGCCTAGCACCTAAGACCCGTGGTTTCGCGTCGCCGAAGGCGCAGGACCACGGGCTCGACTGGGCAACCGCCGCCAGCTTTCCTTGCGGCGCCTGCATTCGTCATCAGCCTTCATTCACGCGAACGGGCGCCTACGAACACCAGGAGTTGCAGCCAGACCAATGCCGCGCCGTCCTGACCCGTTCACCATCGAGATCACCCCCGAGTTGATCATCCGCGCATATCGCGCAGGCATCTTTCCCATGGCTGAAGACGCGGCCGACAAGGACGTGTTCTGGGTCAGCCCGGAAATGCGCGGCATCATCCCGCTCGACGGCTTTCACCTGTCGGCCAGCCTGCGCAAGGCGATCCGCAAATCGCCCTTCGCCATTCGCGTCGACAGCGACTTCCCCGGTATTATCGAAGGCTGTGCCAC
>JAQSXP010000122.1 GCA_029256605.1 Devosia sp.
TGCGGGGTCTTCGATGATCCGCCATCTGTCGCGCCTGCGCCTCACGGCCTTTCGCAACTACACTGCCGCCGCGCTCGATCTCGACGGGCGCCACCTCGTACTGACCGGGCCCAATGGCGCGGGCAAGACCAATTTGCTCGAAGCGGTGTCCTTGCTGTCCCCAGGCCGGGGCCTGCGGCGCGCCACCTTTGATGCGGTGGGCGAGCAGGGCTCCGATACCGGCTGGGCGGTGGCCGCAACGGTCGAAACCGAGGCGGGTCCCACCGATATCGGCACTGGCGCGGCCCCAGGGGATTCGGGGCGGCGCGTGCGCATCAATGGCGCCAATGCCCGCTCGGTCGAGGCAATGAGCGAATATCTGCGCGTGCTCTGGCTGACGCCGGCCATGGATGGGCTGTTTTCCGGCCCAGCCAGCGATCGCCGCCGGTTTCTCGATCGCCTGGTGACGACACTGATCCCCTCCCACAGCGCCGCGGTCTCGGACTATGACAAGGCCATGCGCCAGCGCAACCGGCTGCTCGAGGAAGGGGGCGACCCCCACTGGCTGGGCGCCATCGAGGCGCAGATGGCCGAGCTCGGCGCCTCCATCCATCTGGCGCGGGCCGATAGCCTTGAGCATCTGCAAACCCTCATCGCCCATAGCCTCGAGGATGAGAGCTTTCCCGCCGCCGACCTGGCGCTGACCCCGCTCTGGGAAGAGGGGCCTGCGCCCACGATTTCCTCCGAGCTCGAACTGGCCCTCGCCGAGCTCTGGCTGGGCTCGCGCGGCCTTGATCGTGCAGCCGGACGCACCATATATGGACCACACCGTCTGGATCTTGAAGTCACCTATCGCCAGAAGGGCATGCCGGCGGCTTTGGGCTCCACCGGCGAGCAAAAAGCGCTGCTGATCGGCCTCATTCTGGCGCATGCGCGCTTGGTGCATCACCGCACCGGCATCACGCCATTCCTGCTGCTCGACGAGATCGCGGCCCATCTCGATCCCGATCGCCGGCGTGCGCTGTTTGGCGCTCTGGACGGGCTGGGCACGCAGTGCTTTTTGACCGGCACGGACAGTTTGCTGTTCGCCGATCTGGGTGAGCGGGCCCAGGCCATCACGGTGCGCGACGGGCGGCTCCTTGCGGAGCGCTAAAGCTCGGACTCACCTGCCGATTTGCGCTATATAGACCCATTCGGCTTGGGGTTGACGCCCCAGTCGAATACAACAGTTTCACTTCCTAACGACTTGATTCGGACCCCATGAGCGATAGCGAAAATTCCGTTCCCAACGAATACGGCGCCGATAGCATCAGGGTGCTCAAAGGCCTCGATGCGGTGCGCAAGCGCCCCGGCATGTATATCGGGGATACGGATGACGGCTCGGGCCTGCATCATATGGTCTATGAAGTGGTCGACAATGCCATCGACGAAGCGCTGGCCGGCCATGCCGACCTCGTGACGGTGACGCTCAATGCCGATGGCTCGGTCACCGTGATCGACAATGGCCGCGGCATCCCCACCGACATCCACAAGGAAGAAGGCGTGTCGGCCGCCGAGGTCATCATGACCCAGCTCCATGCCGGCGGCAAATTCGACCAGAACAGCTACAAGGTTTCGGGCGGCCTGCACGGCGTGGGTGTTTCCGTGGTGAACGCGCTCAGCCAGTGGCTCAAGCTCAAGATCCGCCGCGACGGCAAGATCTTCGAGATGAGCTTCACCCATGGCGATGCCGATGGCCCGCTCCAGCAGACCGGCACCTATGAGCCCGACAAGCAGCCCGGCACCTATGAAGGCCGCTCCGGCAGCGCCATCACCTTTTTCCCGTCGGCCGAAACCTTCACCATGGTGGAGTTCGACTTCAAGACGCTCGAGCATCGGCTGCGCGAACTGGCCTTCCTGAATTCCGGTGTGCGCATCCTGCTCAATGACCTCCGGCATCCCGAGCCGGTCAAGGTCGAGTTGTTTTATGAAGGCGGGCTCGAGGCCTTTGTGCGCTATCTCGACAAGGCCAAGACCCCGGCCATCGATCGCCCGATCACCATGATCAGCGAAAAGGACGGCATCACCGTCGAAGTGGCGCTGCAGTGGAACGACAGCTACCACGAAAACGTGCTGTGCTTCACCAACAACATCCCCCAACGCGACGGCGGCACCCATCTGGCCGGCTTACGCGGGGCGTTGACGCGCCAGGTCACCAGCTATGCCGAAAGCTCGGGCATCAGCAAAAAGGAAAAGGTGACCGTCACCGGCGACGACACGCGCGAAGGGCTGACTTGCGTGCTCTCGGTAAAGGTGCCCGACCCCAAGTTCTCGAGCCAGACCAAGGACAAGCTCGTGTCCTCCGAGGTGCGCCCGGTGGTCGAGAACATCGTCAATGAAAAGCTCGGCCAGTGGTTCGAGGAGCATCCCAACGAAGCCAAGATCATCGTTGGCAAGGTCGCCGAAGCCGCCGCCGCCCGCGAAGCGGCCCGCAAGGCGCGCGAGTTGACGCGCCGCAAGGGTGCGCTCGAGATCTCCTCCCTCCCAGGCAAGCTTGCCGATTGCCAGGAACGCGATCCCGCCAAGTCGGAAATCTTCATCGTCGAGGGTGACTCGGCCGGTGGCTCGGCCAAGCAGGGGCGCGACCGCTCCAACCAGGCGGTGCTGCCGCTGCGTGGCAAGATCCTCAATGTGGAGCGCGCGCGCTTTGACCGCATGATCTCGTCCGACCAGGTGGGCACGCTCATCACGGCGCTGGGCACCGGCATCGGCCGCGAAGAGTTCAACGCCGACAAGTTGCGCTACCACAAGATCATCATCATGACCGACGCCGACGTCGATGGCGCCCATATTCGCACGCTGCTGCTGACCTTCTTTTACCGGCAAACGCCCGAATTGCTTGAGCGCGGCCACATCTATATCGCCCAGCCACCGCTCTATAAGGCCAAGCGCGGCCAGTCCGAGCAGTATCTCAAGGACGAGCGGGCGCTCGAGGATTATCTCCTGGCTGCCGGGCTCGATGACGCGGTCTTTACCACGAGCGCCGGCGTTGAGCATGGCGGACACGACCTGCTTTCGATCCTCGGCCAGGCCCGCGACATCGTCCACGCCATCGGCAATCTCAATACCCGCTACAACCGCAGTCTCGTGGAACAGGCGGCGATCGTTGGCGGCATGGATCCCGAGGGCCTGGCCGATCCCGAGCGTGCCGCGGCGACCGCCAAGCGCATTGCCGGCCGGCTCGACCGTATTTCCGACGAGCTCGAGCGCGGCTGGATCGGCGAGCTGGCCGATGACGATGGGCTGACCTTCTCGCGCACCGTGCGCGGCGTGACCGAAACCCATCGGCTTGATCCGGCGCTCCTCGGGAGCGCCGACGCGCGGCGCCTGCGCCAGCTGGCCGAGCGGCTCGATGAGCTTTATGCGGGCGTGCCGACCCTTACCCGCAAGGGCGACACGATCCCGATCTTTGGGCCGTCCTCGCTGTTCAATGCCGTCACCGATGCCGGCCGCAAGGGCGTGTCGCTGCAGCGCTACAAGGGTCTGGGCGAAATGAATGCCGAGCAGCTCTGGGAAACCACGCTCGATCCCAATGCCCGCACCCTGCTCAAGGTCGAGATCGACAAATCCGACGAAGCCGACAGTGTCTTTACGGCCCTTATGGGTGACCTGGTGGAGCCGCGTCGCGACTTCATCCAGGACAATGCGCTCAGCGTTTCCAACCTCGACGTGTAATCTGGCTGCTGGCGGGGTGTCGCAACCCCGCCACACTGACGGCAAATCGGCTGGAATCACATAAACCGGCCACATTTTGCCGGAACAAACACCGGTGTGTGGACGCGCGGCAGCACCCCGAAACGGGCGGGCGCCAGGTGAGCGGCCAGACCAGCATCTCTTTGCCGGGGCGCGCGCCAGCCAAAGGCACGCGACACCAGGCCGGGACACCGTTCAAGGTTCAGATTTGATGGATTTCCGCATCACCGCCGATGACCGTGTCGGGGCTCAGCCTGGCAGGAAAGCCAAGCCTGCACAGCGCTCCAAAACAGCCAAAGGCGGCCGCGAACGCGTCGAGCCCTCCATGGGCCGCTCGGTCGGCGTGTTTGTCGATGATGAACGCTCCGGCGGCGCCCCGCCTCCCTCCAAAGGCAAACGCCCCGCCCAGAAGCGCGGCAAGGCGACCCCGCCGCGCCGCCCCAGCAAACCCAAAAAGCGCCGGTCGGGCGCCGGCGGGTTTCTCATCGGCGTGCTCCATTGGGGCTTTGTGCTCACCCTTTGGGTGGGCATCGCCGTTGCCGGTGTCGTGGTTTACTATGGCGCGCAACTCCCATCTTCCGACACCTGGGCCGTGCCCGACCGGCCGCCCAATATCCGCATCCTGGCATCCGACGGGCAGCTGATTTCCAATCGCGGCCAGACCGGTGGCGAAGCCACCGTGCTGCGCGAACTGCCCCAATATGTGCCCGCCGCCTTGCTCGCCATCGAAGACCGGCGCTTCTACGACCATTTCGGCGTTGATATCGTGGGTCTTGCGGCGGTGGCGGTGGAAAGCCTGCAGGCTGGCCGTGTCACCCGCGGCGCCTCGACCATCACCCAGCAGCTGGCCAAGAACCTCTTCCTCACCCCCGACCAGACCCTTGGCCGCAAGGTGCAGGAAGCCCTGCTCGCCGTTTGGCTCGAACAGAATTACACCAAGGACGAGATCCTCGAGCTGTATCTCAACCGCGTGTTCTTCGGCCACAACTCCTATGGCATCGAAGCGGCGGCGCAGACCTATTTCGGCAAATCCGCCCGCAATCTGTCGCTCGGGGAAGCCGCCATGCTGGCCGGCTCCCTCCAGGCGCCCTCGCGCCTCAACCCCAAGTCCGATCCGGCCGCAACCTCGGCGCGCCAGAAGCTCGTGCTCAACGCCATGGCCGAAGAAGGCTATATCACCCGCGAGGAAGCCCAGGCCGCCCAGATCGACCCCGACCAGACCATCCGCACCAAGGTGGCGGGCTCGGAATCGTATGTCGCCGATTGGGTGGAATCGCTGATGACCGCCTATATCGGCGAGATCGAAAGCGATGTGGTGGTCTACACCACGGTCGACTGGGATCTGCAAAAGCAGGCCGAGTTCATCGTGCGCGAGGCGGTCGCCAATGAAGGGCCCAAGCGCGGCTTCACTCAGGGTGCCCTCGTGGCCATGGATGTGGACGGCACGGTGCGCGCAATGGTGGGTGGCGTGGATTACCAGGCCAGCCAGTATAATCGCGCCGTCACGGCCAAGCGCCAGCCCGGCTCGACCTTCAAGACCTTTGTTTATCTGGCGGCCATGGAAAAGGGCTACACGCCCGATACCCTCGCGGAGGACGCCCAGTTCGACTATCAGGGCTGGAGCCCGCGTAATGCCTCGGGCAAATATGCTGGCACCGTGACCTTGCGCCAGGGGCTCGCCTATTCGCTTAATACCGTGACGGCGCGCCTTGCCATCGATGTGACCCCGCAAGTGGTGATCGATACTGCCATGCGCATGGGCATTTCCTCCCCCATGACCCCGGTGCCCTCGATTGCACTGGGCACCCAGGAAGTGAACCTGCTCGAGCTCACCTCCGCCTATGCACCTTTTGCCAATGGCGGCATGGGCGTGATCCCCAATGTGATCACCCGCATCGAAAGCAAGGATGGCGAGCTGCTTTATGAAGCCAGCACCGCCGGC
>JAQSXP010000123.1 GCA_029256605.1 Devosia sp.
GGCTCGATGAGCGCCGCGACAGCCTCGCCAATGTGGACGCGTTCGGCCGGCCCGTACCCACCGCCCGCTTCATGGGCGGTCGGGAATTTGACGCTCTTGTCGGCACCTATGTCGAACCCACAAGCGCCGAACTCCACGCGGTGATCGCCGGCGACATCCAGGCCCTGCCCAGCTTTGCTCCCGGCGTTGGCCCCTTCCCGGCGGCTACGGGGCGCTGGACGACCGATCCCCACCGCTTGTCGCCGGGCGAACGATCGGCTGCCATCGCGCTCTATCTCGCGCTGGTGACGCAGACCTGCTTCGAACTCTGCGGGCTGGGCGAGGAGATCATCATCGAGGGCCCCTTTGCGCGCAATGGGCTGTTCGCGGCGGCGCTCGCCCAGCTCACCGGCGTGCCCGTCAGCGCTTCGGCCGACAGCACCGGCACCAGTCTTGGCGCCAGCATGTTGTTTGGCGGCCCCAAGCCAGGCTCAAGCGGTGGAAAGCCCATCGCGCCCTTGGCCCTGCCGCAACTGGACGCATATGCCGCCACCTGGCGTGAGCGAGCCGTGGCGCCCCGCTCCGTCAGCGTTGCTCGGTGACGGGACCCACCGGCTTGGACAAGGCGCGCTCGCGCAGCCAGATGTAAAAGCCGCTGCCGACAACAATGGGCGCGCCAAGCAAGAACCAGATATCAGGCGGCTGGTTGAAGACGATCCAGCTCAGCGCGGCAATGAAGATGATCTGCACATAAGAGAACGGCGCGAGGGTCGAGGCCGGCGCAAAGCGATGCGCCACCGTCACGAACTGATGGCCGAGAAAACCGATCACTCCGACAGCGGCAAAAACCACCCAATCGAGCGTTGTCGTTGGCCAGATCCAATCGGCAAAGGCGAAGGGCAACAGCAAAACCACTGCCACGGCGCCGGTATAGAACTGCTGGGTTGCGGCCGAATCGACACCGGCCAAGCGGCGGGTCAGCAGCACATAAGCCCCGTAGAACCCGGCGCCCGCGAGCGACAGCAGCGTGGCCGGCTGGAAGGCTTCGCTGCCGGGATGAACAATGATCAGGATGCCGATGAACCCCACGCCAATGGCGGTCCAGCGCCGCCAGCCCACCTGCTCGTGCAGGAACACCACCGAGAGCAGGCAGATGATCAGCGGTGTCGTAAAACCGATGGCGCCGGTGACCGTCAGGGGCAGATAGCGCACCGCCGTGAAGTTACACAGGCTCGATCCGAGCAGCGCCAGCGCGCGCACGATCTGGATCCGGAGATTGGCGGTGCGCACCAGATCGCGACTACCCTTGGGCAGGTTCACCGCCGAAACAATCACGAGGTGCACGAAGTAGCGGGCAAAGATGATCTGCATCGCCGGCAAGCCAACCAGGCCGAGCCATTTGGCTGAGCCATCAAGGCAGGTAAACAGCAGATTGGCGCACAGCACGAGGCCGATGCCAAACAGGCGGCGCTCCTCGAGGGGAGCAATAGTCGTCGACATGGAGCGGATCCGGAGCGCCGCAGGAGAACGCGGCACCGGCAGGTTGGCCGCACCCACCGCGCCCTGTCAACCATTGATCCGGGCGCGAACAGGGCTGCAGAGTCAGCCCCTTGCCACCAGGCAAGGGGCTGACCGGAGCTAGAACGTATCTGCCAGCGTGCGGATGCTGAGCGTGGCCGCAAGTTCCCGGGCGCTGAACTTGCCCCCATGGCGGGGCGTAAACCCCAGCACAGTGGGCCGACCCGGCAGCAGGGTGAACGCGTTGTCGGAGAAATAGCCGGGCTGATCGACGGTCACCGTGGTGAACAGGCCAGGCTTGTCGGCTTGGAGTGTCAGCACGGGGCCATCGGGTCCGTCAGCCCAGCTGGACGACACCGTGACGGGCGATAACTCATAGGCCTTGTAGGGCTTGGGGAAGTAGTCGTTTTCACCCAGCACCTTGCCCGCTGCATCACGCCAGGTGAACAACAGGAACTCGTCGGCGGCGAGATCGGCAACGTCGAGCGTCGCCACGGCCATCGCAGCATCCGGGTCAACGGCGCTACTGCCGGAGAACACCACTCGATCGCCCCCGCCGACCTTGACCGCCCGGACTTCAAGGCTGATCGTCACCTCGGCCCCGGTATCGTTGACGGCCTTGAGCACGATCTGCGTTGGCGCCGCACCCTCGACCGGCAGCCCGCGCGAATTGGTCTTGAGTTCTGCATGCCGGGGTACCGCGACGACGTTCACCGGCAAGAAGAAGCGCTTGGCCATATACTGCAGCAGCTTCCACTGCCCGCCGTAATCAAGGCTCGCCCAGCTCGCGACCGGCCAGATATCGTTGATCTGCCAATAAAGCGTGCCCATGCAGCGCGGCTTGGTGGAGCGCCAGTATTCGATGGCGGTCTTCATCGCCAGGCCCTGCTGGATCTGGGACAGGAACACCATCTGGTCGAAATCGCGCGGGAAGCGGAAGTAGCGCGTCATGGTCTCGAGGATGCGCGCATTGCCCCCGTCATTGCGCTGATGGTTCTCCATCACGGGCGAAGAGGGATTTCTGTCTTTCTGTTCAGAGAACGTTTCAATAACGTTCATCGAGGTGAACGACTGGAAGCCGAACTCGGAAGCAAACCGCGGATTGACCGTCCGATAGGCCTCGAAAGCCTTGGCCGAATGCCAGACATCCCAGTAATGCGTGTCGCCCCGCGTATCGGCATGCCAGCCATCGGAGAAATCTAGATAACCCATTGAAGGCGATGAGGGCCAGAACCGCCGCGCCGGATCCTCATCCTCGACAATGGTGCCGAGCATGTGATTAAGGCGGTCATAGTTCGCCACGTAACGCTCTGGCGCGGCACGCGTTTCCGGGTACCAGCCCAGCGAGCCGATCACCTCATTGTCCCCGCACCACAAGGCAATACAGGCGTGATGGGACAGCCGGCGCACCTGCTGGGTCACCTCCTCGCGCACGCTGGCAAGGAACGCCCGATCGGACGGATAGCTCATGCAGGCAAACATGAAGTCGTGCCAGATGAGGATCCCGAGCTCATCGCACAGGTCATAGAAGTAGTCGGGCTCATACTGCCCACCACCCCAGATCCGCAGCATATTCATATTCGCCGCCTTGGCGCTGCCCAGCAGATCGCGAATAACCTCGGGCGTTATGCGGCTCGGAATGGCATCTGCCGGGATCCAGTTGGCGCCCATCATGGTGATGTCCCGCCCATTGATGCGGCACTTGAAGGTGTGGTCGATCTCGTCGGGCTCCACCACCCATTCGAGCTGCCGTAAGCCAAGCTTGCGGGTGGTGCGCTCGCCATCGAGTTCGGTTTCCAGCTCATAAAGCGGCTGCTCGCCCTGCCCCGCGGGCCACCACAGGCGCGGGTTTTCAATGCGAACACCATGGATGAGCAGGTTTTCGCCGCGCTGAACCGCCACGGTTTCGCGAATGCTCTGCCCGTCGATAGCATGGCCGATCGACACCTCTCCGGCCGCAAAGGCGAAGATGCGGGCGCGGATGGTCAGCTCGACTGCCCCATCGCGGTGCAGCTGATCGACCTGCACGCTTTCCTGACGCGCGAGGCGCGAGCGGCGCAGCTGCATCGTGCCATATACGCCGATCGGCATCAGGCAAATGCCCCAGTCCCAGCCGGCATGGCATTGGGCTTTGCGCACGAAATTGAGGTGAATGCCCTCTAGGCCATTGGTCTGGTAGTTCTTGGTAAAGGGCAGCGGGAATGGATGCGCTTCGGCGCGCGCCTTGGCCACATCGCGGGTTACGGCAAATTCGATGCGCAGCGTGTTGCTGCCTTCCCGGACCTTGCCGGTCACATCGATGTCGTGGCGAACAAAGGAATTGTCGGTGCGGGCAATCGCTTCACCGTTGAGGAAAATGGTGGCGATGCAGTCCACCTCGGCCAAAGTCAGGGTCAGATAGCCTTCGACATCAGCCGCACTTGCTTCAAAGCTGCGCTCGACCGACCATTCGGTCCGATTGACCCACATGACCTCCTTCTCGTTCTCGCCGAAATAGGGATCGGGGATCTCCCCATTCGCCAACAGGGCGCCATGCACGTCGCCCGGCAAGGTGATGGGAGCCGAGGTGTGATAGGTCGGCGAGGAAAGGCGGAATGTTCCTCCGAGTTCAAGCACAGAATAAGCGGCGGCAGTGGACATCCGGTTCCTCCCAGTAGACGTCGTTCAAAGCAGCGAAAGCACCGCTGCAATCGATTTCAGCCTTCTACAGAGTCTGCCGGATAGCTCCAATGGGGGTGGTCTGGCTGTGCAAGAGTTTTTCCGTCGCGGCGCAGAATGATCCTAGGAGCGCCGGCACGGGCATGCCGGCCAAGAGCCGCTCTACTGAGCGGCCTCTTCGCTTTGGTCGGCTTCGATGAAGCCACCGGATTGCCGCTGCCAGAGTTGAGCGTAAAGCCCGCCCTGCTCGAGCAGCTCGGCATGGGTGCCCTGCTCGACTACCCGTCCATGGTCGAGCACCACGAGCCGATCCATGGCAGCGATGGTCGAAAGCCGGTGGGCGATGGCAATCACGGTCTTGCCGCGCATCAACAGTTGCAGCTGGCTCTGGATGGCCGCTTCCACTTCACTGTCGAGCGCCGAGGTGGCCTCATCGAGCACCAGGATCGGTGCGTTCTTAAGCAGCACCCGGGCAATGGCGATGCGCTGCCGTTGCCCGCCCGACAATTTCACCCCGCGCTCGCCGACATGGGCATCGTAACCCTTGCGGCCCTGGGCGTCGCTAAGGGTTTCGATGAAATCGGCGGCTTCAGCGAGTTCGGCCGCCTGGCGGATCTCCGCTTCCGTGGCATCGGGGCGGCCATAGGCGATGTTGTCGCGCACGGAGCGGTGCAGCAAGGACGTGTCTTGGGTCACTACGCCGATATTGGCGCGCAGCGAATCCTGCGTGACGGTGGCGATATCCTTGCCATCAATGAGGATGCTGCCGCCCTGACGATCATAGAAGCGGAGCAGCAGGTTGACGATCGTGGACTTGCCCGCGCCAGACCGGCCGATCAGACCGATCTTCTCGCCCGGACGGATCTGCAGGTTGAGTCCCTCGATGACACCGCTGTTCTTGCCGTAGTGAAAGCTGACATTTTCGAAGCGGATGTCGCCGGTGACCTTGCCGATTGGCTGCGCCCCCTCGGCATCGGATACAACGCGGGGGAGCGAGATCGAGGCGATGCCGTCGCGCACCGTGCCGATATTTTCGAACAGCGCCGACATTTCCCACATGACCCACTGGCTCATGCCCTGGAAGCGCATCACCAGCCCCAGCGACACCGCCAGGGCGCCCGGTGACATGGTCCCCTGCAACCACAAATAGATGCCAGTGGCACCAACGAAAAACAGCAGCAGCGCATTGGAGAAATTCACGGCCACGTTGAGCACGGTGAACATGCGCATCTGCCGATAAACCGTGTCCAAGAAGCCATCCATGGCCTCGCGGGCATAACGCTCCTCCCGATTGGAGTGGGAAAAGAGCTTGACGGTTGCGATATTGGTATAGCTGTCGACGATGCGGCCGGTCATGGTCGAACGGGCATCGGCCTGCTGCTCGGAGATCTTGCCGAGCCGCGGAATGAAGTACCACATCAACAGGATGTAACAGACCACCCAAGCCAGAAATGGCAGTGCCAGCCGCCAGTCAGTCGACGCTGCCAGCACGAC
>JAQSXP010000124.1 GCA_029256605.1 Devosia sp.
TCGAGGCACATCACGGCAAAGCCGTAAAAGGGCACGTTCTCGACGAAGTTGTGGAAGGCGCGCTTGACCCCTTCGAAGTCACGATAGTGATCGAGATGCTCGGGATCGATATTGGTGACGACAACGACGTCCGCGGGCAGCTTGACAAAGGTGCCGTCGCTTTCATCGGCCTCCACCACCATCCATTCGCCGGCGCCCAGGCGCGCATTGGTGCCATAGGCATTGATGATGCCGCCATTGATGACGGTGGGGTCGAGATCGCCAGCATCGAGCAGCGTCGCCACCAGGGTCGTGGTCGTGGTCTTGCCATGGGTGCCACCGATGGCGATGGCGTTCTTGAAGCGCATGATCTCGGCCAGCATCTCGGCACGCCGCACCACGGGCAGTGCGCGGGCACGGGCGGCCACCAGTTCGGGGTTGTCCTTCTTGATGGCGGAGGAGACAACGACAACAGCGGCTTCCCCGAGGTTTTCGGCGCGCTGGCCGATCTCGATCCGAATGCCCATGTCGCGCAAGCGCTGCACATTGGGATTGGCGGCGGCGTCAGAGCCCTGCACCACATAGCCCTGGTTGTGCAGGATTTCGGCGATGCCACTCATGCCGATGCCGCCGATGCCGACAAAGTGGACCGGCCCGATATTGCGCGGCATTTTCATGGGGTATGTTCCAGTTCTTGAAAGTCTTTGCCCGCCAGCATTTCGGCGAGGTCAGCGAGTTTTTCCACGGCATGGGGCGCGCCCAGCCCCTTGGCCCGGGCCGCGGCGGCAGCAAGCGCCGGTGGGTCGGTCAACAAGGTGGCAAGGCGTGTGGCAAGCGATTGCGGTGAGAGCGTGGCCTGCTCGGCCACCCAGCCGCCCCCGGCCGCTTCGACCGTAAGGGCGTTGTTTTTCTGATCGGCATCGATCGAGCCGGGCAGCGGCACGAAGATCGCGGGGCGACCCAGCACGCAGAGTTCGGCGACGGTGGAGGCACCCGAGCGGGCGATAACGAGGTGGGCTTCGGAGATGCGTTCGGGCAGGTCCCCGAAAAAGGCGGCGAGTTCCACATTGACCCGCGCCTTGCGGTAAACTTCGGCGACGCGGTCCAGATCCTCGGCGCGGCACTGCTGCAACACGCGCAGGCGCTGGCGCAGCGGTTCGGACATTTCGGCGATGGCCGCCGGGACAATATCCGAGATCGCCTTGGCGCCCTGGCTGCCGCCAAAGACAACGAGGTGCAAGGGCCCGTCGAGGTCAGGCGCGCTATAAGGGCGATCGGCGACCGCGCGGACAC
Source organism: Devosia sp. (assembly GCA_029256605.1). Taxonomy (GTDB): domain Bacteria; phylum Pseudomonadota; class Alphaproteobacteria; order Rhizobiales; family Devosiaceae; genus Devosia. Next base: position 1,273 of record JAQSXP010000124.1, read on the forward strand.
GGTCGCGCACCGGATTGCCGGTGAGCACGGTTTCGATCTGCAGCGCGTCGGCATATTTGGTGCTGGCAAAGCTCAGCGCCAGCAGATCGGCAAAGCGCGCCAGCGCCCGGTTGGCGCGGCCCATCACGGCATTCTGCTCATGCAGGATGCCGGGAATGCCGAGCAGGCTCGCCGCCACAAAGGGCGGAAAGGTGGGATAGCCGCCAAAACCGATCACCGCATCGGGCCGGCTACGCCGCAGCTTGCGCAGGGCAACCGCAACGCCGCCGCTGAGCTTAACGGCAGCGGTCGCGAACTTGATTGGGTTGCGCGTCGAGGGCGTCGCTGAGGGCACGATGTGGATTTCACGAGCCGGGAAATCGCTGCCATAGCTTTCCACCCGATGGTCGGTCATCAATTCGATGACGTGACCGCGCCGACGCAGTTCCTGGGCCAGGGCCATGGCGGGGAAGAGGTGTCCGCCCGTGCCGCCGGCCATCAACATGAACTTTTTCATTCTGCAGGCACCAATGCACTTCGATAGCTGGGCAGACCGGTCGCCAGGCGCTCTTCGGGCTTGGTGCGGGTAAAGGCCAGCATCAACCCCATGCCAAAGGCGATGGCGATCATCGAGGTGCCGCCATAGGACACGAAGGGCAGCGTCATACCCTTGGGGGGAATAAGGTTGAGGTTCACGGCCAGATTAATGCCGGACTGCATGGCGAACTGGATCGCCAGGGTCGAGGCAGCGAGCCGGGCAAAGAGGCTGGTCTGGCGCTGCGCCCCGATCATGGCGCGGATCACGATGAAGGCGATGAGACCCACCAGCACCATGCAGAAGAGAATGCCGAACTCACCGGCGGCAGCCGAAAACACATAGTCGGCATGGGCGTCGGGAATGAGCTTCTTGGCGATGGATTCGCCGGGGCCACGGCCGAACCAGCCGCCTTCCAGCAGCGACTGCAAAGCGCGGTCGATCTGGTAGGTGTTGCCGCCGCCATCGGGGTTGAGGAAGGTGTCGATGCGGCGCGAAAAGTGCGGGAAGAAGAGGTACGCGCCAAACAGCAGCGCTGCTGCTACACCAGCCAGCCCGAAGATGATGAACCAGGAGATGCCGGAGAGGAACAGCAGCACCGCCCAGGTCGCCAGCACCAGCGCCGTCTGCCCGATATCGGGCTGCAGCAGCAGGCCCGCGACGATGGCAAACATGATCATGGTGGCAATGATCTTGCCCGGCACATTGCGGTGGATCATCGACTCCGAGAACAACCAGGCGCCCAGCACGGCAAAAGCCGGCTTGACGAATTCGGAGGGCTGAATGGATTGACCCGCAAGGGTAATCCAGCGCCGCGCGCCTTTAACTTCCGTACCAAAACGCAGGGTTGCCCAGAGCAGGACAACGCTTACTCCAAGCGCGATGAGGGCGCCAATGCGTGCCTGACGATGGCTCAGCAGCGACGTCGCGACCAGCACCGGCAGGGCCAAAGCGCAGAACATGGCGTGGCGGATGATGAAGAACCAGGGCGAGAGCCCGATGCGCTCGGCCACCGGTGGACTGGCGGCAAAGCTCAGCACCATGCCGCAAGTCAGCAACAAGATCAGCGCACCCAGCAGTTCGCGATCAATCGACCACCACCATTCGGCGATAGGTGTCTTTTCGGCACGGGAAAACATCATGGGCAGTTGGCCTTGCGGCCTCCAGACGGAACACTAGTCCCCATATCTAACCCGGGGATGGTTACCGATTTCCAACTGGCATCGCAATTTGCAACAAGAGGGACAGTTTGCCCCACTGCCCAGTTAACGCAGCTTGAGCGAGCTCAGCCCGATCAACGCCAGCACGAAGGAGATGATCCAGAACCGGATCACGACCTGGCTTTCGGTCCAGCCCATATGCTCGAAATGGTGGTGGATCGGCGCCATGCGGAACACCCGCTTGCCGGTGAGGCGGAAGGACGCGACCTGAACGATCACCGAGACGGTTTCGAGCACAAAGAGCCCACCGATAATGGCAAGGACGATTTCGTGCTTGGTGGCCACTGCGATCGAACCCAGCGCACCGCCAAGAGCGAGTGAGCCGGTGTCGCCCATGAAGATCTGGGCCGGAGGCGCATTGAACCACAAAAAGCCCAGGCCGGCCCCGATCAGGGCACCGCAGACAACCGACAGTTCGGCCGTGCCCGGCACGTGATTGAGCAGCAGGTAATCGGAGAACACCTGATTGCCAACGAGATAGGCGATCAGCGCAAAACAGGCCGAGGCGACCATCACCGGCACGATGGCAAGGCCATCAAGCCCGTCGGTGAGGTTGACCGAGTTACCGGCGGCCATGATGACAAAGCCGCCGAAGAGCACAAAGAAGATGCCAAGATCAACCGCCAAGCCCTTGGCGAATGGGAACAAAAGCGCATTGGAGAACGCGCCCGGAGAGAGTTGCGAGATGGCGTAGCAGGCCACCACGCCGATGATGGCTTCAAGAGCGAGGCGCTGCTTGCCCCCAAAGCCCTTGTGGCTCATGCGCTTGACCTTGAGATAGTCGTCATAAAAGCCGATGGCGCCAAAGCCCACCGTCACGAACAAAACCACCCAGACATAGCCATTGGTGAGGTTTGACCACAGCAGGGTCGAGATCACCGCGCCCGACAGGATCATCAGCCCACCCATGGTGGGCGTGCCCTTCTTGGTCAGCAGGTGACCCTGGGGGCCATCCTCGCGGATCGGCTGACCCTTGCCTTGCTTGAGGCGCAGCAAGGAGATCATCCCCGGCCCAAACAGGAACACGAAGAACAAGGCGGTGACCACCGCCCCCGCCGTGCGGAAGGTGATGTAGCGGAAGACGTTAAACGCCGCGAGCGTGTCCCCCAACTGGGCAAGAAAGTACAGCATTTCTGGGAGGTGTCCTCGCGTGGGTGGGCTATTTCTGGTTGAAATGGCCCCGGATTGTCTCAACGACGCCCGTTAGCCCCACGCCGTTGGACCCTTTGATCATAACTGCATCGCCAGAAGCAAGATCGTTGCGCACGATCATCCCCATCTCTGCTGCGGTTTGTGTGTGACAAGCCACACGCTCGGGGCCAAGCGCTGTGGCCAGCGCTGCCATCTCGGACCCAACGAGATAGATCCGCTCGGCGCCCGAGCGCAAAACGGCATCGGCGAGGCTGGCATGAAGCGCGGCGCTCTGTGCACCAAGCTCGCGCATATCGCCCAGAACCAGCACTTTGCGGCCGTTGGGCGCAGGCTGGGCTGCGAACACATCGAGCGCGGCCGTCATCGAAGCGGTATTGGCATTATAGCTTTCGTCGATGAGCAGCAGCGGGCGCTCGGGATCGCCCAGCAGCAGGCGCTGCCCCCTGCCCGGCTGGGCACCAAACCCGGCCAGAGCCATGATCGCAGCTTCCCGCTCCATGCCCGCCAGCTCGGCCACGATCAGTGCGGCCACCGCATTGACCACCATGTGGCGGCCGGGGGTGTTGAGGCGGAAGGCAAAGCGCTCGCCATTGCGCTCAAGGGTCGCGGAGCTTCCCTCGGCACCCAGTTCAGCCTCGAGGATGCGCCAGTCGCAACCCTCGGCAAAGCCATAGGTGATAACGCGTTCGACGCCGGTCTTGCGTGCGGCCTCCAGCAGCAGCCCGATCTGCGGGTGATCGGCATTGAGCACGGCCGTGCCGCCGGGCTCAAGTCCTTCGAAGATCTCCGCCTTGGCGGCTGCAATTGCCTCCAGCGAGCCGAGATTCTCCAGATGCGCTGCCGCGACATTGGTGATGACGGCGACATGCGGCCGCACCAATTGGGACAACGGCGCGATCTCGCGGGCAGCATTCATGCCCATTTCGAAGACGCCGAACCGCGCTTCGGCCGGCATGCGCGCCAGCATCAGGGGCACCCCCCAGTGATTGTTGAAGCTCTTGATCGAGGCGTGGGTGGGACCCGCCGCTTCGAGCACGGTGCGAATGGCTTCCTTGGTCGTTGTCTTGCCCACGCTGCCGGTGACACCAACAACCAGCGCCTGGCTGCGCGCGCGGGCGGCGCGGGCAAGGGTACGCAGACCTTCCAGGGCGTCGGGAACCACTATGCAGCCAGGCTCTTCCCCCCGACCTTCGCTGACCAGCGCCGCGACTGCGCCATTGGCCAGGGCTTGGGCAACGAAATCATGCCCGTCGAACCGGTCACCCTTGATCGCGACGAACAAGGCGTCAGGCCCCAGCTCGCGCGAGTCGATGGACACCGAGCCGATGCTCGCGCCCATCGTTCCCACCAGGCGCCCCCCTGTGGCTTGCAACAGGGCGTCACGGGTCCAGAGTGCGGGCATCAGAGTCTCTTGATTGCCTCGGCCACAGCTTCGTGGTCCGAGAAGTGGTGCTTGGTCGTGCCGACGAT
>JAQSXP010000125.1 GCA_029256605.1 Devosia sp.
GAGGGCCGCATCAGCATGGCTTCGGGCAGCTGCAGATCATCCGGATTGCTGTCGGGCAGCACTTCCATATAGCGGACCATCTCATAGCCCAAAAAGCCATAAATGCCGGCCGATTGGGGCGGCAGGCCTTCGGGTACCGAGATCTGCGAGTCGGCCACGAGGTGCCGCAGCGCGTCGAGCGGCTGGTCGGGCAGGGGCTCGAAGGCTGTGGCGTCAAGCTGGGCCTGCCGGTTGATCGAGGCGGTGCCTTGTTCAACCTTGAGGATCACATCGGGAAGCAGGCCGATAATGGAGTACCGGCCACGGGTCGAACCATCCTGCACCGATTCCAGCAGGAACGTGTTGCGGCGATCCTGAGCCAGCTTGAGATAGGTGCCGATCGGCGTTTCGAGATCGGCCACGATGCGGCGCCAGACGATCTGGGACTCACCCCCGTCATAGCGATCTGCAAACTGCTGGGTGAAGTCGCTGGCCACCATCGTGTTTCCCGAAAGCTTACTGCGCCGAGGACAGGCTCAGCGCCTGCTGGAGCGCCTGCTCGTTGACCCGAAGCCCGGCTTCATCGCGCACTGCCGACACAAAGTCTCCAAAGACGCCGACGCGAACTTCGTTCTCGAGGCTGGCGCTGGTTTGCGGATTGAGCGGGCCTTCAGCCGGCACGGCTTCAACCACCTGGAACACGACGGTTTCTCCAGCCTGATTGATGGCGGAGCCGTGGTGATCGGGGCCGCCGTCGAACGCGGCTGCGGCAACGAGACCATCCACCGAAGTGCCCTCGGCGCCACCGCGATTGAAGGGCGGGCTCAACTGCGGGAACACGGAGAGCGAAGCGGCAACATCGGCCAGGGACTCGCCGGCATTGAGGCGATCAACCGCAGCCTGGGCTTCGGTGGCGATGGCCGCGTTGATGCGCTCGGCGGTGATCGCGGCAATGACCTGATCGCGCACTTCATCGAGGGTCTGGTCGCGCGCCGGCTCGATGGCTTCGAGCTCGAACCAGATATTGTTGTTGGCGCCCAGCGAAATGGCTGGGGTGAGATTGCCTTCCTGGGCGGCAAAGATCGCCTGGACCACTCGCGGCCGCTCGCTCTCGGGCAGAGTCGGAATAATGGCGAGCTCGGTGCCGCCCTGGGTGACGCCGACCGGATAGAGCTCGAGGCCGAAGCGCTCGGCGATTTCGCTGAGCGGCCGGAAGGCGGCGCGCAGTTCCTCGACCTGGTCGAGCACTTCAGCAACTTCCTTGCGCGCTTCGGCCAGAGCCAGGTTCTGGCGGATCTGTTCGCGGGCCTCTTCGAGGCTGGTCTGGCCGCCCGCTTCAATGGTTTCCACATGCACGACGCGCGGGCCGGCAACGCCGCTGATGACGCGGTACCCGCCAGCGGGCAGCGCAAAGGCCGCTTCGGCAAGGGTGGCGTCGGTGATTTCGGCCTGGCCACGGGTTCCCAGATCGGTGACGGTGAGCCCGGCTTCGGCGACCACATCGGCAAAGGGGCGGCCTGAGGCAGCACCAGCTTCAAACAGAGCCGCCTGCTCAGGCGACGCCAGTACGACCTGCTGGATGTTGCGGCGCTCGATCGTGGTCAGGCTGTCCTTGGTGCGCTCATACTCTGCCGCAATTGCTTCGTCCGAGATGGTCTTGGTTGCAGCCAGGGCGGCAGGCGACAGCGCAAGCAGCTGCACCTGGCGGGTTTCAACCGTGCGGTACTCGCCCTGATGTTCGGTCAAATAGGCCGCCAGCTCTTCCTCTGTGGGGGCTGGCGGGGTTGGCACATTGGTGTCGCTGACGACGAAGAAGTCGACGGTGCGCTGATCGGCGATGTAGCGGTTAAGCAGTTGCGCGGCGGTCGGGGGCAGGGTGGTATCGGCAAAGAGCGCCAGCGCCAGCTGCTGACGGCGCGCAGAATCCGCCTGGTCCTCAAAATACTGCGACTCCGAGATGCCGTTGGCCTGGAGTACCTGCTGGAACACGGCGGGATCGAAGGTGCCGAGTGTGCCACTGAAATTGGGATCTTCGCGCAGGAATTCGCTCAGCTTCTGCTCGGAAACGCCCAGGCCCATGCGGTGGGCGAGCCCATCGAGGGCCGCTTCCTGCGCAAGGGACTGCAGCACCATGCCGGGGATGCCGAAGCTTTCGGCCTGTTCGAGCGTGGGGACCGAACCAAGCTGCTGGGCGATCTGGTTCAGTTGGGTGCGATAGGCGCGCATGAAGCTCGCCGAGCTGATTTCTTCATCGCCAACACGGGCAACGGTGCTGCCGCCCAGATCGGTGATGACATTGTTGATGCCAAAGCCCGCAAGCCCCACCAGCAGGAAGGCACCGAGGATCTTCCCCATCCAGGATTTTGCAAACAAACGCAAACTATCAAGCATGTGGGGCGTTCCGCTACACGAGATACAGGGCTTTACCGCTGGCAAGGCGGGGTACTACTAGAGTTATTGACTGCCGGGGTTAGGGCAAAGCCCGCTCCGGTGCAAGAGGCAGGAGTATACAAGAGTGACCCGCACCATCACCCCCCTGATCGCCGGCAACTGGAAAATGAACGGGCTTCGCTCCGCGATCGACCAGTTGGGAGAGCTGGCCAGTCTGATGACCTCGGGCGATGCCCCCCGCGCCATGGTGGTGATTTGCCCGCCTGCGACCATTCTTCACGCCGTTGCCAATCGAGGCGCGACCAGCGGCATCATGGCCGGCGGACAGGATTGCCACCAGGCCGCGTCGGGCGCTCACACCGGCGATCTGTCGGCAGCGATGCTCGCCGATGCCGGCGCGCAATATGTCATCGTCGGGCATTCCGAGCGGCGGGCCGATCACGGTGAAAGCGACGCATTGGTCCGCGCCAAGGCCGAGGCGGCAATCGCAGCGGGCCTCAAGCCCATCATCTGTGTCGGCGAAACCGAAGCCCAGCGCGACGGCGGCGAGGCCGAGAACGTCGTTGCAGCGCAGCTGGCCGCCTCGGTCCCCGATGCTGGCGCCGAGCACGGCATCGTCATCGCCTATGAGCCGGTATGGGCCATCGGAACGGGTCGAACCCCGCGCAATGAAGAGATCGCTGCCATGCACAACCGCATCCGCCAGCTGCTGGTGGAGCGGTTCGGTGAAGACGGCCAGACCGTGCGGATTCTCTATGGTGGATCGATGAAGCCGCAGAATGCGCGCGAGATTTTGGCCATCGAGAATGTGAATGGCGGGCTGGTCGGTGGCGCGAGCCTCTTGGCAAAGGACTTCTACACCATTATCTCGGCGGTATGAGCCGATCCGGATGCAGCGCTGAAAAGCGGCGCAAGCGTCTGGCATTTGCGCGAGGGGGCGTGTAGAACGCCCCATCTTTTGCTTGACCGAAACTGAGATCGATGGCGAACGTCCTCATTGTTGCTTACCTCCTGATCGTGCTGGCGCTTATTGCGGTGATCCTGCTGCAGCGCTCCGAGGGGGGCGCGCTCGGAATCGGCGGGGGCAGTGGCGGCGGCTTCATGACGGCCCGCGGCTCGGCCAATCTGCTGACCCGCACCACGGCGATTCTCGCCGCACTGTTTTTCGCCACCGCCATTGGCCTGACCATTCTCAACGAAGTGGATCGCGGCAGCTCGGGCATTCTTGAGCGCGCAGTCCAGACCCCTGATGGCACCGCGCCCACCAGCGTGCTTGATGCGCTCAATTCGCTGCAAAGCTCGACCCCATCCGATCTGCCCGTGCCCGCAGCCCCTGCCAACGACCCCGTTGCGCCGGCTGGTTCCGATCCGGTTACCGAGCCTACGGCGCCCGCTCCGGCTGCGCCCCAGAACAATTCGGCCCCAGCGGCTCCCGCTACGGACCTGCCAGTGCCCGAGGCACCGGCAACGGCACCGGCGGCCCCGCCCGCGAACTAAGCCGCAAGGCAGAACCGAACAGGGGGATGGCAACATCCCCTTCTTCTTTTGTGGAGAGCGCAAAGCGCTCTTTGATTCGAATCGCTGTTTGAGTAAGGTGAACGCCCATGGCTCGGTACGTATTCATCACCGGAGGCGTGGTCTCCTCTTTGGGTAAAGGTCTGGCATCAGCGGCTTTGGGCGCTGTGCTGCAGGCGCGTGGCTACAAGGTGCGGCTGCGCAAGCTTGATCCTTACCTCAATGTGGACCCGGGCACGATGTCGCCCACCCAGCACGGCGAAGTGTTCGTGACCGATGACGGGGCGGAAACTGACCTCGACCTGGGCCACTATGAGCGCTTCACCGGCCGCTCGGCCAACAAGCGCGACAACATCACCACGGGCCGGATCTATTCGGACATTCTCGCCAAGGAGCGGCGCGGCGACTATCTGGGCGCCACCGTCCAGGTCATCCCCCACGTGACCGACGCCATCAAGGAATTCGTTCTCGATGGCAATGAGGACTTCGACTTCGTCCTCGTCGAGATCGGCGGCACCGTGGGCGATATCGAGGGGCTGCCGTTCTTCGAGGCGATCCGCCAGCTCGGCAACGACCTGCCACGCGGCGATACCTGCTATCTGCACCTGACCTTGATGCCCTATATCCCCTCGGCGGGAGAGCTCAAGACCAAGCCGACCCAGCACTCGGTGGCCGAACTGCGCTCCATCGGCATCATGCCCGATGTGCTCCTGGTGCGTTGCGATCGCCTCATTCCCGATAGCGACAAGCGCAAGCTCGCGCTGTTCTGCAATGTGCGCGAATCGGCGGTGATCCAGGGTCTCGACGTCGGTTCGATCTACGACGTGCCGCTGGCCTATCACCACGAGGGTCTGGACCGCGAAGTGCTCGCTGCCTTCGGCATCGCCGATGCGCCCGCGCCGGACCTCAAGGCCTGGGAAGAGGTGTCCAAGCGCCTCCACAATCCCGAGGGTGAGGTTAACATCGCCATTGTCGGCAAATATACCGGCCTCAAGGACGCCTATAAGTCGCTCTCGGAAGCTCTAAACCATGGCGGCATCGCCAACCGGGTCAAGGTCAACCTGCAGTGGATCGATTCGGAAGTGTTCGAGCGCGACGATCCGGCGCCCTATCTTGAGCATGTCCACGGCATCCTGGTGCCGGGCGGCTTTGGCGAGCGCGGTTCGGCTGGCAAGATCGAGGCGGCACGCTTTGCCCGCGTCAAGGACGTGCCCTATTTCGGCATTTGCTTTGGCATGCAGATGGCCTGTGTCGAAGCGGCTCGGAACACTGCCGGCATCAAGAATGCGTCCTCTACCGAATTCGGCCCAACCAAGGAGCCGATCGTCGGAATGATGACCGAATGGACCCGCGAGAATAACAAGGAAGTGCGCGGCGCCGATACCGATCTGGGCGGCACGATGCGGCTGGGCGCCTATCCGGCGCAGCTGACTCGCGGCAGCCGTGTGGCTGATATCTATGGCACGACGCACATCTCCGAGCGTCACCGCCATCGCTATGAAGTGAACATGGACTATCGCAAGGTGCTCGAAAAGAACGGGCTCTTGTTCTCGGGTGTCTCGCCCGATGGCAAGCTGCCCGAGATCGTCGAGCGCACCGACCACCCCTGGTTCATCGGCGTGCAGTTCCACCCGGAACTCAAGAGCAAGCCCTTCGAGCCCCATCCGCTGTTCGCCAGCTTCATCGCGGCTGCCATCGACCAGAGCCGTCTGGTTTAGGGAAGAAAGAGATGGCCG
>JAQSXP010000126.1 GCA_029256605.1 Devosia sp.
TCAGCGGTGACGGTGGCGGGGGAGCGGTATCCGATGCTGCCGGTCTATTGGGTGATGCAGGACCAGTTCCCGGTCAACGAATGGATCGTGGATGTGGCTGAGCCCGTGCTGGTGGCGCATGGCACGGCCGATACAACGATCGATGTCAGCAATGGCGAGCGGTTATACGAGCTGGTTCCCAACAAGGATGAACTGTGGATCGAGCCCGGTGGGACCCATGTGGACCTGTGGGAGCGCGGGATCTGGTCCGAACATGCCCGGCCATTCTTTGACCGAGTCGGGGTCGCCAATGGGGGTTGAGGCCCTCAAAAGCATAACGCCGCCCCAAAAGGAGCGGCGTTATGAACGCATCATGAATGAAGTCTGAACGGCTTAGGTGCGGGGCAGCGTGCTTGCGCTTGGGCGAGCGGGCTGGCCGGGACGAGCCGCAGCAGTTGGAGCGGGCAGACCGCCTTCACGCTGAGCGCGCTTACGAGCGAGCTTGCGAGCGCGGCGCACGGCCTCGGCCTTCTGACGGGCCTTCTTCTCGGAGGGCTTCTCGTAGTAGTTGCGCAGCTTCATCTCGCGGAAGACGCCTTCGCGCTGCAGCTTCTTCTTGAGCGCGCGCAGCGCCTGATCAACGTTGTTATCGCGAACGACTACTTGCAAAGGTCAACCGCCCCTTAAAGCCTGGTGAAAATTGTTTGGATGGAAGCGCCGCGACCAAATAAAGCCACGTCGCCGACCAGCAGGGCCGGTCACCGTGGTGGCTCTATAGCCCAAGCCCGGGGACTTGTCCACCTTTGCAAGCGAAAAAGCCCACTTTTAGGGCTGGTCCGGGCGCAAGAGGCGATTCACATGGCCCATTTTCCGGCCGGGCCGCGTTTGCAGTTTGCCATAGAGGTGGGGCTGGGTTAGCCCATCGAGGGCAGAGGGGACGCGATTGACCTCGTCGCCGACCAGATTCTCCATGACAACATCGGCGAGACGAGCTGGATCGCCCAGGGGCCAGCCGAGAATCGCGCGGATATGCTGCTCGAACTGATCGGTGAGGCACACCGCCTCCGTCCAGTGACCCGAATTGTGCACGCGCGGAGCAATCTCGTTGACGAGGAGCGTGGGGCGCGACTCGCCGGGGACGACAAAGAACTCGACGCCGAGCACGCCGACATAATCGAGGGCGACGACGATGGCCTTGGCGATGAGCCCGGCATGCTTGGCCAGCGAGGGGGGAATCGCGGCGGGGACGGTGCTGGTCGCAAGGATATGATTGCGGTGCACGTTCTCGGCAGGATCGTAGCTGCGCACTTCGCCCGAAAGGCTGCGGGCCACGACGACCGAGATTTCCTGACTGAAGGGCACAAAGGCCTCGAGCACAAGCGGCTTGGGCGACAGCGCCGCGAAGGCCTCCGCCGCTTCGGCGCGATCACGCAGGACGCGCTGGCCCTTGCCGTCATAGCCAAGGCGTGTGGTCTTGAGCACGGCGGGGAGGCCCAGATCGGTGATGGCCGATTCCAGCTCCTCAGGTGACGCTACGGGGCGGTAAGGGGCCACGGGGATATTCTTGGATGACAGGAAGGCCTTTTCGGCGAGGCGATCCTGCGAGACGCTGAGAGCACGGGCGCCAGGGCGCAACGGCTTGCGCGCGGCAAGAAAGTCGGCGGTGGCCGCAGGGACGTTCTCGAATTCGTAGGTGATCACATCGACGGCATTGGCGAAGGCGGCGAGGGCGGTTTCGTCCTCGTAGGCAGCGACTGTCTTGTGCGGCGTCACCTCGAAAGCGGGGCTATTGGGATCGGGGCAATAGATGTGGGTGCGCATGCCCAGCCGACTGGCGGCAAGCGACAGCATCCGGCCGAGCTGACCACCGCCAAGGATGCCGATCGTGGTCCCGGGTGGCAGGGGCGAGATGTCGGGCATGGTTTACTCGGTATCGGTGGGGAAGAGGGGGACGGCGGCGGTTTGCCGGGCGCGGTAGCTGTCGAGCCGTTCGGCAAGCTCGTCGTCATGGAGGGCCAATACGGCGGCGGCAAGGAGGGCAGCGTTGATAGCGCCGGGCTCGCCAATGGCGAGGGTGCCGACGGGTACGCCACCAGGCATCTGAACGATGGAAAGGAGGCTATCCTGTCCCGACAGGGCCTTGGAGCGCACAGGCACGCCAAAGACGGGGAGCGGAGTCATGGCGGCAATCATGCCGGGAAGGTGGGCGGCGCCGCCGGCGCCGGCAATGATGATCTGGAAGCCATCGGCGCGGGCGCCGGTCGCGAACTCCACCAGGCGCTCGGGCGTGCGGTGGGCGGAAACGATGCGCGCCTCATATTCCACATCGAGCGCTTCAAGCGTTTCGGCGGCAAGACGCATGGTAGGCCAATCGGATTGGCTGCCCATGACAATGGCGACGGCTGGTTTGGTGAGCATGGCCTCGGTCCCCCCGCGGGCTGCGCAAAGCGCGCTCGTAGCCCAATTGTTGCCACAACTCAAGCGGGGGAGGGGCTCAGGCGATGATGTCGGGCAGGAGAATATTTTCCAGCTGGACGATACGATCCTTGAGCGCGAGCTTGCGCTTCTTAAGGCGCTGGATCAACATCCGATCGGCGAAGGCCGAGCCGATCAGGGTGTGGATGGCGGCGTCGAGATCGGCGTGTTCCTGGCGTTTTGTGGCCAGTTCGAGCCCCAGTCCCGCTTCTTGTTCCTTGGTCAGCGGCAGCATCGAACGGCGGATCCTCCGAGGTCGCGCAACATTGTTCCCCAATAGCCGATCCGGCGCCGTTTTGCACACGGATTTGATGGGCTGGGCTATTGTCATCGACAAGTCACATTTTATCTGGAACCTTAGCGTCGTCCAGTCAGGCGTAAGGAGTTGTCATGACGACTGAAGGCCACATCGCGGCGTTGGAGCGCCGCCATCAGGAGTTGGATCGGCAGATCCAGGCGGAACTGCAGAACCGACCGCTCGATGATCTCACGGTGAGCGCGCTGAAGCGTAAAAAGCTCGAAATCAAGGACGAACTCTACAAGTACACTGGCGGCATGCAGTAGACACTGCGCTAAGACAAGGTTGACTGAAAGGCCATGGCAGGCGCTATGGCCTTTTTTTGTTGCCCGGTCATAGCCCGAGGAACACGGCGCGCACGCCATCCCAGATCAGCTTGAGCGCCAGAAAGAACACCAGCACATAGGCGATGCGGTAGAACAGCTCGACCGAGATGCGCCTCACCAGCCAAATGCCCGCCAGCACGCCCACGATGCCGACCGGAATGAGGGCGGCCGAGAGGGTGAGATTGTGGAAAGAAAGCTGGCCCAGGAAGAAATAGGGGATCAGCTTGGCCGAGTTCACCACGCCAAAAAAGATGGCGTTGGTGCCCGAATAGATCGGGGGTGGCAGGCGCTGGGGCAGGACATAGATCTGGAAGGGCGGGCCGCCGGTATGGGAGACAAAGCTGGTGAAGCCGGCAAAGCCGCCCCAGAACACGCCCCAGGGGGTGGAAGGCGGCAGGCCCTCGAGCTTCTTGCGCAGCGGCAGTGCAGCGTCGAGCACGAAGAGCAGGGTGATGATGCCGACAAAGAGCAGCACCATGGCGTCGGAAACCACCGACCAGAGCGCCCAGCCGATCAGCGTGCCAATGGCGGCGCCCGGCAGCATGATCTTGAGGATGTGCCAGCTGAACTGCTGGCGATAGGCGTAGATGGCGATGGCGTCCATGGCCAGCAGCACTGGCAGCATCATGCCGGCGGCATCGCGAGCCGGCATGATGAGGGTGAGGAGCGGGACGCCGACAACGCCCAGGCCGCCCAGCAGGCCGGCCTTGGACAGGCCGACGATCAGAACCGCCAGGCCGGCCACTGAAACAAAGTAGAGGTCGACCATGAGGCGGGGCTGTTCGGGCTAGAGGATTAGTTGTCGCTGTCGCTCTTGAGAGACTTGAGCTTGGAGAACACGGAGTCCGCGTCGAACTCGTCGTGCTGCTCGGAAGACCGGCGGGGGCTTTCCTCGTCCCCAAAGCCTTCCACATCGGCATGGGCGCGGGCGCCCGAGCGGGCAAGCGCTTCCTCGGCGGTCATCAGCATGGTGCCTTCGGGAGCCACTTCGGAGCCCACCGCACCCTTGGAGGCGCGGCTCACTTCCAGATCGAGATCGATCTGGCTGCACAGGCCCAGCGTCACCGGATCCATCGGGGTCAGGTTAGCCGAATTCCAGTGGGTGGATTCGCGCACCGAATCGATGGTGGACTTGGTGGTGCCGACCAGACGCATGATCTGAGCGTCCTTGAGCTCGGGATGATTGCGCACCAGCCACTTGATGGCATTGGGACGCTCATTGCGACGCGAGATGGGGGTATAGCGCGGGCCCTTGCGCTTGGCAGCGGCAACACGGACCTTGGGATCGGAGAGCTTGAGGCGATAATTGGGGTCAGCCTCGGCCTTCTCGATCTCCTCGCGGGTCAGCTGGCCATTCTGAATGGGGTTCACGCCCATGATGCCGCCGGCGACGTCGCCATCGGCGATGCCCTGCACTTCGAGCGGATGAAGCGTGCAGAAAGCTGCGATCTGCTCGAAGGACAACGCCGTGTTGTCGACGAGCCAGACAGCTGTTGCCTTGGGCATCAACAAGGGTTGGGTCATCGTCAAATCACTCCTGGTGGCGCGGCCGGTATTCCTCCGGGCCGCTCCGCCTCTTTGCTTCATGCTGAGGGGGAATGGTGCCAATATATGGCGTTAACGCCCGATCCGCAATGGTTATAACTGCGCTTCCCCAGTGCCAAAGGCCGTGAGCAGCACGATTTTACCCGCATGGGCGCGCTGTTCCATGGCCTGATGGGCCTCGGCCGCTTCAGCCAGCGGGAAGGTGGTGAGGGCGGGGCGCATGAACTGGGGCTGCTCGAGCGCGGGCAGCAGATCGGCACGAATACGGGCGGCGATGGCGGCCTTGGTGGCGCTGGTCTGCGGGCGCAGGGTGGAGCCCGATATCGTCAGCTGCTTGGCCATGAGGGTGCCCAGCGAAATCTTGGCGCTGCTGCCGGCGAGGGTCGCGATCTGGACGATATGGCCGCCCCGGGCACTGGCGGCGATGCTGACGGCGGACATGGCGCCGCCCAAGAGATCGACCACGCGATCAACGCCGCGCCCCTCGGTTAGCGCCAAGGCACGTTCAGCAATGTCGTCGCGCATGCGATCGATGGTGGCGACGGCGCCAAGCTTTTCCGCATAGGCGGCCTTTTCGGGCGAGGACACGACCCCGATGGGACGGGCGCCCAGGATGGCGGAGATGGCAACAGCCGCGCCGCCGATGCCACCAGCGGCGCCATGCACCAGAACGCTCATGCCCGCTTCGAGCCCGGAGCGCATGACGAGGGTTTGGGTTACGGTGAACCAGGTTTCGGGCAGCGCCGCCGCCTGGGGCAAGCTCCAGCCATCGGGGACGGGCAGCACCTGGCCGGCCGGTACGGCGACATATTCGGCATAGCCGCCGCCATTGGTCAGGGCCATGACGCGATCGCCGAGCTGCCAGCCCAACACGTCGTCGCCCAGCGCCACGATCTCGCCGGCCACTTCCAACCCGAGGAGCGGCGAAGCGCCGGGCGGGGGATCATAGACGCCGCGGCGCTGGGCAAGGTCGGGGCCGTTGACGCCC
>JAQSXP010000127.1 GCA_029256605.1 Devosia sp.
CTGGCCAGCGGGACGCGGCATGCTCACCATCATCATTGCCCATTCCGTGTTCTGCATGGCCTATGTGACGGTGGTAGTGCAATCGCGCCTGTCCGACCTCGACCTCAGCCTTGAGGAAGCGGCCATGGATCTGGGCGCGACGCCGGTGCGGGTGTTTTTCGACATCACCCTGCCCATCATCGCCCCTGCCCTCGTTTCGGGCTGGCTGCTGGGCTTCACCCTCTCGCTCGATGACCTCGTGATCGCGAGCTTTGTCTCGGGCCCGGGATCGTCCACCCTGCCCATGGTGATCTTCTCCAAGGTGCGCCTGGGCGTGTCGCCTGATGTCAACGCGCTGGCGACCATTATCATCGGCATCGTGGCGCTGGGCGTGCTGGGCGCAACCCTGTTCCAGCTGCGCTCACGCCCGCAGGCGGCAAGCCGTTAAGTTTTCGTTCAGCAAGCCGTGATTGGACAAACAGACCCGGGCACCCCATCTTTCTCGCATGTTCAACAAATGTGAAGGAGGTGATCCAATGTCTATTGAGATTACGGCGCTCAACGAGAGCCTTGGATTTGGTGGTCTGGCAGGCGAGGCTCGCCTCGGCTAACAACACCTCCTCCGGCTTTGACGCCGTTAAACTCAGAAAGGGCTGCCGCAAGGCGGCCCTTTTTCGTTGTGGCTAGACCGGCAGGTCTTCGAGCTGCAGCGAATCCGCGAGGCTGGTGCGATCGAGCACGGCGCGGGTGGCTAGGGTCACCCGCTCGAATACATGCCGGATTTCGCAGGAGGCTTCGTCGCGGCAATCCTCGCAGCGCCGATAGGCCGTTAGCGACAGGCAGGGCAAGGGCGCGAGCGGCCCATCGATGAGACGCAGCACCTCGCCATACATGACCTCTTCGGGCGAGCGCGCCAGCACATAGCCCCCAAGCCGACCGCGACGGCTGGTAACCAGCCCCGCGCGCTTGAGCTCGAGCAGGATCTGTTCCAGAAACTTTTTGGGAATACCCTGCTCGCGCGAGATCTCGCCGATCATCCGTGATTCACCGCGCGCCGCCCGGCTGAGGGCAAGAAGGGCGCGCAGCGCATATTTGGCTTTTTGCGAGATCATCGGGTTTGGCGCTTAGCCTCGTGGCTCCGGGGTGACCGGGGGCACAGGCGAAGGACGTTCCTCCCCTGCTGACTCGGTGGGCTCGGTTTCGGGTGGCAGATCATCGAGCGAGGGCAGCGCGTCGCGCGGCTCGGGCACAACCTCCACTGGCGCAGCCGGAACCACAGGTTCAGCGGCGGGGAGCAGCGGCTCGGCGGCCTCGGGCGTTGGCAGTGCAACGCCGTGCTCGCTGGCATCGGTGTCATCCACGTTTGCGGGCGGCAGCACCAGATCGGGCGAGCCCGAGAGCGGTGCGGCGTGCGGCGGCTCGACTGGCGGCGCGGCCGGGGCGCTGTCCGTCAGCGGCGCGGCTGTGCTGACAGCGGGCTCCGCATCGCTGGCAGCAGGCATCGGCTCGGCGACAGGCAGGACGGGTTCGGGGACGAGCCGCGGGCTTTCGGGCGCCGCCGCGGCATCGGCCTCCCCTACCGCCTCGGCAAAGGCATCGGGCGCGTCGACATCGGTGAGGCTATCATCGAGCAACTCGGGCTGGGGCTCGGTTTCCATGAAATCGGGCTCGAGGGTTTCGCCGTGCAGGGTTGCCGCCAGGGGCTCGGCGTCTGGCGCTTCGGCAGCGGGGTCGGATTGGAGGGTCGCGGCTTCGAAGTCCCCCAACACCGGTTCGGCACCAGCGACGAGTGGCGCGGTGGCGGCTTGTTGCAGGATGTTTTCGGTGGGCGCGAGCCGCGCCTCGACAACGGGCTCAGCGGCGGCGGCGTGGCGTGGCTGGAGGCCATCATCGGCACGCCCGCCATTGAGCCAGGCCAGCATGCCGACAGCGATTTCGCGCTCGCCCATGATCACCGTATCGGCGCCATGGCGGGTGAGATGCTCGACCTCTTCGTCCGAATGGGCGCGGGCAATGATGCGAACGGCCGGATTGAGCTTGCGGCCCTGCTCGACCACGGTGCCGGCCTCAAAGCCATTGGGAATGGCGATCATCAGCGCTTCGGCGGCGCCAAGATTGGCGAGCTTGAGCACATCAACGCTCGCGGCATTGCCGACGACCACTTCGATGTCCTTGGCGCGGGCGGCGGCCACGGCATGGTCGCTGTCTTCGATCAGCACCAGCTTGCCGGTGGGCTGGAGCGCCTCGGCGGCGACGCGACCAACGCGGCCATAGCCCACCAGCACCGTATGGCCGGTCTGGGTGATGGGCTCGGGCGCATCGTCGAGGTCCTGGCTGTCGCTTTCAACGCCGATGGCGCTGGGGCGGTCGGTGGTGAGGGGGCCGTCATTGACCACGGGGCCCTCGCCGGGCTCGATCCGGATATCGTCCTCGCGCAGCGTGCGGCGCCCGAACTGGGCTTCAAAGGCGGGCTTGAGCAGGTCCGCGCCCCAGAACACGACCGGGTTGAGCACGATCGAGATCAGCGCGCCGGCCAGGATCAGGTCCTGCCCTTCGGGGGGCAGAATGGCAAGCGCCACGCCCATGGACGCAAGAATGAAGGAGAACTCACCGATCTGGGCGAGGGAGGCCGAAATGGTCAGCGCCGTGCCCACTGGGCGGCGGAACAGGAGCACGATGCCAAAGGCGGCGGCGGACTTGCCGATCAGGATGATGAACACGGTGGCCAGCACCGGCAGCGGGTTGGTGATGATGATCGAGGGATCGAACAGCATGCCGACGGACACAAAGAACAGTACGGCAAAGGCGTCGCGCAGCGGCAGGGTTTCCTGGGCGGCGCGGTGGCTGAGCTCACTTTCGGAGAGGATCATGCCGGCGAAGAACGCGCCCAGCGCCAGCGAGACGCCGAACAGCACCGCTGAACCCAGCGCCACGCCCAACGCGATGGCGAGCACCGCCAGGCGGAACAGTTCGCGCGAGCCGGTATGGGCGGTGGCGTGCAGGGCCCAGGGGATAAGGCGGCGCCCCACGATCAGCATGAAGCCCACAAAGGCGGCGACCTTGACGAGGGTGAGGAACAGCACGCCCCAGATCCCGACCTCGGTGCGCAAGACGCGCTCGACAAAGGATACAAAGGGATCATGGATGCCGCTATCGGTGCCGTTGAGGCTGGCGATGGCGGGGATCAGCACCAGGGCGAGGACCATGGCGAGGTCCTCGACAATGAGCCAGCCCACGGCGATGCGGCCACGCTCGGTCTCGATGAGGCGGCGATCCTGCAGCGCCTTGAGGAGCACGACGGTGGAAGCGACCGAGAGCGCCAGGCCAAACAGGAGCCCCGCCCCGATGCTCCAGCCCAGAACAAGGCCGAGGCCGAGCCCCAGAAGGGTGGCAAAGCCGATCTGCACCAGGGCGCCGGGAATGGCGAGCGCGCGCACGCTCATCAGGTCCTTGAGGGAGAAGTGCAGGCCCACGCCGAACATGAGGAGGATCACCCCCAGTTCGGCAAGCTCGGCCCCCAGGGCCTGATCGGCAACAAAGCCCGGTGTATTGGGTCCCACCAGAATACCGGCAAACAAATAGCCCACGAGCGGGGGCATCCGGAAACGATTGGCAATCATCCCGAAGATAAAGGCCAGCACCAGACCCGCGACGATCGTCGAGATCAGGGGGGTATCATGGTGCATGAACAAAACTCCGGGCTAACAACAAGGACATGTGCAGGAATGGTGCTGCTGCAAATTGGGGCATCACTGGCTGATCCGCAAGCGTCCGCGATTGGGAAAAGCGCAGCATTTAAATCGGTTTGGTCGGTTTTGCTGCGCCACCTTCCTTGTTGGGCAAGTTTGTCCGTGTGATGGCGAGCTTGACTAAAGTGCAGCCCCGCCCCAAGGGTTGCGGGCTGCAGCGCGGTTCAAGCCCCAGCGAACCGCGCAACCGCTTCGATCGGTGCGGGTTAGATGCCCTGAACCAGACGCCGGAGGGGCAATGCGCTTAGCGATTGGCTGCGAGATCGACTACGAAATTGCCGACAGCGCCACCTTGATCTTCAATGTGGAGCCGATGAGCGGCGGGCGCCAACGTATCCTCAACGAGCGCGTCGTGGTCACCCCGCCCTTTGTGACGCAGCAATATACCGCCGACGAGACGGGCAACCGGTTTCGACGCCTGACAGCAACGGGTGGAGCGCTCAAGCTGCGCTACGACGCCCAGATCGAACTCGATCCGGTGCGGGCCGATCCTGCAGTGATCGAGGAAATCCCGGTGGCGCAGCTGCCGCCCGAAACCCTCGCCTTCCTCAACCCATCGCGTTATTGCCCGTCGGACCTCCTCGCGCGGTTTGCGGCGCGTGAATTCGGCGAGATCGAGCCAGGTTTCGGTCGGGTAACCGAGATCTGCAACTGGATTCGTGCAGAGGTGGATTACCTCGCCGGCTCCAGCGACACCACGACAACAGCCGCCGACACCTTTGCCACGCGCGCCGGTGTGTGCCGGGATTTCGCGCATCTGGGCATCACCTTCTGCCGGGCGCTGGGCATCCCGGCGCGGTTTGTGTCCTGTTACGCCTGGCAGCTGCAGCCGCAGGATTTCCATGCGGTGTTCGAGGCCTATCTGGGCGACCGCTGGTATCTGTTCGACGCGACGCGCATGGCAGCCCTTGATGGATTGGTGCGGATCGGGTCCGGGCGCGATGCGGCTGACACGGCCTTTGCCACCCTGTTTGGCAATGTGCGGTCGGGCGGGGTCCGGGTCTGGGCCGATGCGCTGGACGGGGATGCGGCCGAGCCGTGGACCGTCGATGCGGTCAGCGTGTCCGAGCTGAGTTAAATAACGCTGGGCGATCAGCCCATGGAGTCCTGCACCGAGCGGACGCGATCAACGCTGACCTCGACATCCATGCCCAGATAATCGCCGGCCGCGCCTGTAAAGGTGCCCGAAATGGGAATGGCTTGGCCTGGCTCGCGCGCCACCCCGACGCGGATCAGGTCACGCGTGCCAATAATGCCATTGGTTGGATCGAACTCCACCCACCCCGCTCCCGGCAGGAATACCTGGCACCAGGCATGGGTGGCCCCGCCTCCGCGATGATTGCCGTCGCGGTCGGGGGAATAAAGATAGCCAGAGACGAAGCGGGCGGCGAAGCCGAGCGAGCGCACGGCTTCCATCATCAGCAGGGCAAAGTCGCGGCAGGTGCCGCGTCGGCTCGACAGCGTTACCGAAGGGCGCTGCGTCCCGGGCTGGGTGCGCCGGACATAAACGAAACCTTCCTTGATGGCATAGGTCATGGTCATCAGCAGGTGGCCGGTATTGGTGCTGCCGCGGGGATCAACAAAGCGCTGCGCCCAGCGATCGACCTCGGTTTCCTCGGGAAACTGGCGCTGGCTGGTCGGCCCCAGATCCACCGCATCGGTGCCATCATAGTCGAAAGGGTAGTGCTTGGCCCTTGGCTCGATCTCGAAATCGGGCGAGCTTTCGGGAGCATGGTCGAGCACCATGCTGGCAAGGATGCGCAGTTCATCGGCCGCCCGATCAAACCGCGCCAGCGCGATGCAATTGCCAAACACATCATGGATCCAGCGCACCCCCACGGGCTCGGGGGTGATGCGCAACGCGAAGGATTCCAGCGTT
>JAQSXP010000128.1 GCA_029256605.1 Devosia sp.
ACGAAGGAGGCGTAAGCCACGGCCATGTGGAGCGGCGAAACGGACAAGCCGTGGCCAAAGGATGCGGTCGCAGCCCCGACCTCGGACAGGGTTTTGGGCACGGATGGCAGACGCATTTCGGGCAACTCGAAGGGAACGCGCTGGTCAAAGCCCATCCGGCCCAGGAACTCGCGGAAGTTTTCCTTGCCCATGGCCTGCATGATGCGGATCGTGCCGATATTGGACGAGTATTTGTAGACTTCCGGCAGGCTCAGGATGCGGTGCTTGCCGTGGAAATCGTCGATGGTGAAGCGGCCGAAGCGAATGCCGAAGCGCGCATCGAACTGATCGCCCACAGAGACCGCGCCGCTATCGAGCGCGCCGGCAATGGTGACGGTCTTGAAGATCGAGCCCGGCTCGAAAATGCCTGCCGTGATGCGGTTGAAGCTGTCCTTGACCAGGGCCGAGGCGGGGTCATTGGGATTGAAATCGGGAACCGAGGCGAGCGCAATGACCTCGCCGGTATGCACATCGAGCATGATGCCGGCGGCAGCGATCGCCTGGTAGCGCGTCATCGCGTCCATCAGCTGTTCGTGCATCACGTGCTGAGCGCGCATGTCGATGGAAAGCTCGACCGGGGTCAGCGCATTGCCACGGGCAAGGCCCAGCTCCTGTAGGAGCGCGACGTTCTCGCCGTCCATGTGCCGCTCGATGCCGGCAATGCCCTGATTGTCGATATTGGTGGAGCCCAGAACATGGGAAGCCTCGGCCATGCCGGGGTAAAAGCGCTTGGATTCGGTGATGAAGTCGATGCCCGGAATGCCAAGCCGCATCACCCGCTCCTGGATGGAGGGGGACAATTCGCGCTTGACCCAGACAAAGCCCTTGTCGCCGGTCAGCCGGTTGCGCAGCCACTCTTCGTCGAGATCAGGAATGACCGTGCGCAGCTTTTGCACGGCTTCTTCCACGTCGATGATGCGACGCGGCTCCGCAAAGAGCGAGGGAACACGGATATCGACGGCCATTTCAAGGCCATTGCGATCAAGGATCGGCGGGCGAGTCGCGGTGATCAGGTCGCGCGCCTGGCCCTCGATGGTGGAATCGGGCACGACCATACCCAACTGAATGAGCCGCGCCCCCACAAGGCCAAAGCCCAGCACGATGGCAAAGATCATCCAGCGTATGCGGGCCTGGGTAAGGTTGCCGCGGACCTTGCGCGCGCCATCGAGCGAAATGGGTGGGGCGAAGTTTTCGTGTGCCAGGGCCATTACTCAATACCCTCAAGTTCGAGAATAGCGTCGATGGGATCGATGCCGGCATCGAGCGACTCAAAGAGTGCATTGAGCGCGGCGCTGTTGGGCTTGACCGGGCGCATGGGCAGGTTGGCAAAGGAGCCGAACTGCTCCTGCTTGACTGGCACAATCCCGAGCGCCGCCTGGTGGCGGCGAACGATCGGATCGATATGGCCGGGCTGGTTGAGCACCGCCCAGTCAGCCTTGAGTAGGGACAGGTCGCCCTCCTGCTGATCGATGCGCGCGATCAGCGCCGTGCGCTCGCTGGCGGTGTGCTCGATGGAAAATTTCAGCGCGTAAACGCCCGAAAGCATCAGCACGCTCGAGAACAGCAGAAGGATGTTGAGGCTGCGGATCATGCATTCCCCCGGATGGTTGGCACGCTCAGGCCCTCCATGCGAACCGGCCGAGCCGGCGCTGTGCCCCGGACGGCCCAGCGCAGGATGGCGGAGCGGGCACGGCTGTTGCGCTCGAGTTCGGCCGCACCCGGCTTGCGGGCCTTGGCGACGTCCACCCAGCGCCGTTCCTCGCCGACCACTTGCGGCAGATGGCGTGATTGGGCCGGCCCGCCCTTGTCGGGATCAAAGAAGCGTTTGACGATCCGATCTTCAAGCGAATGGAAGGTGATCACCGCCAGCCGCCCACCCTCGCCCAGCAGCCGCTCGGCCGCGAACAGCCCTTCGACCAACTGCTCAAACTCGGCGTTGACGGCAATCCGCAGCGCCTGGAACGAGCGCGTGGCCGGATGGGCATCGCCGGGCTTGCGCCCGATGGCCTTTTCGATGATGCGTGCCAGCTGCAGCGTGGTTTCGATAGGCGCTTCCTGCCGGGCCGCCACGATGAACTGGGCGATGCGGCGCGACTTGCGCTCTTCGCCAAAGGCATAAAGCAAGTTGGCCAAGGCCTCGGCCTCAAGCCCATTGACGAGGTCCGCAGCGCTTTCACCCGACCCGCTCATGCGCATGTCGAGCGGCCCCTCGCGCATGAAGGAAAAGCCGCGTTCGGCTTCATCAAGCTGCATGGAGCTCACGCCGATATCGAGCACGACGCCATCGACCGGTCCCTGCCCGGCTGCCAGCGTATCGAGTTCGGAGAAGGTGCCGGCCAGAAACGTGAACCGGTCGGGAAAATCTGCCTTGAGCGCATCGGCAAAGGGCAACACGCTCGGGTCGCGATCAATGCCCACCACGGTCGCGCCCGCGTCAAGGAGTGCGCGCGAGTAGCCGCCGGCGCCAAAAGTACCATCAACGATTCGCTTGCCTTGGACGGGCGCAAACGCCGCCAGCACCTCATCGAGGAGCACGGGGATATGCGACATATTTTCTTGGCTGCCTGCGGGCACCGAACTTTTGCCCATGCGACCATAACTCCACGCCCGCGCCTAGGCGGGTCACTAAACCACGGTCACTCTTGACCCAGTGTGTTTAAGATTCTGTTTCCCATGTCGCGGTGCGCCACTGCTAAGACACTAGTTCAGGTTGATGCCACGGGCGCTCTCCGGGGAACCAGAGCGGATTGCAGGTTGCTCCCTCGTGCGGATTAGGCCATGAACAATCATCACTTCAGGGAAATTTGATGCCAATATCGAACAATGCCTTTGTTCGCGCGACGACACTTCTCTTGCTGGTTGGCCTTGTGGCACTGCTCGGCATTGTCGGCACCACCATCTGGCTGGTGGAGCGCTCACAAGGCTATTTCAACGAAGTGGTCGTTGCGCGCGAAACCCGCAGCGCCGCGACCGACCTGCGCAATGCACTGGGCGATGCGGAAACCGGCCAGCGTGGATTCCTGCTGACGGGCAACGAAGCCTATCTGGCGCCTTATAATTCCGCAGTCGAACAACTCCCCGAGCTACGCGAGCGCCTGGGCGCCGTCCTCGCCCCCTACCCGCAATTGCAGGAGTCGCTGGCTGAGCTCAACGAGGCCATCCAGTACAAGCTCGACGAGATGGCGCGCACGATCGAGTTGACCCGGTCTGGCGATCGGGACACCGCCCTCGCGATCGTCAACAGCGGTGCCGGCAATGACAGCATGCAGAACACCCGCGAGTTCCTGATCTCGCTGGTCGATAGTTCCGAAACCCGGCTCGACATCGGTGTGGCCGACCAGCGCAGCGCCGCAACCGCCTTGCGGTGGGTAACGCTGCTGGGCGCCCTCGTGATCGTGGGCGTGGTGGGCGGTTCGGCCTGGACAGTCCGGGCCTATACCCGGGAACTCGCGGCGGCCCGGCGCGAGGTGGAAGCCGCCAACCAAAGCCTCGAGGAACGGGTGCAGGAACGCACGGCCGACCTTGGCAAGGCCAATGAGGAAATCCAGCGCTTCGCCTATATCGTGACCCACGATCTGCGGGCACCGCTGGTCAACATCATGGGCTTTACCAGCGAGCTGGAAACCAGCGTCGCCACGCTGCGCGACTATATGAGCGAGCGCGAGGAGTCGGGCGATCCTAAATTTGCGGAAGCTCGCCTTGCCGCGACCGAAGACCTGCCGGAAGCCATCAGCTTCATCCGCTCCTCGACCCGCAAGATGGATGCGCTGATCAACGCTATTCTCAAGATCTCACGCGAAGGTCGCCGCCAACTCAAGCCCGAGACGATCAACCTCGCCGAGATCATCAATGCCTCGGTCAGCGCCATCCAGCATCAGGTGACGGAAAATGGTGGCTCGGTTGAAACCGAAGTCAAGGTTGCGCGCCTCATTACCGATCGGCTGTCGCTCGAGCAGGTGCTGGGCAATCTTCTCGACAACGCCGTCAAGTACCAGGAGCCCAACCGGCCGCTGACGGTGTCGATTCGTGCGCTTCCTGCCGAGCGGAACCGTCTCAACATCGAAGTGACCGATAATGGCCGCGGCATCGCGTCCACCGACCATGAGCGCGTCTTTGAACTTTTCCGCCGCTCTGGTAGCCAGAGCCAGCCGGGCGAAGGCATTGGCCTGGCGCATGTGCGCACCATGGTGCGCAGCCTTGGCGGCGAAATTACCCTCTCCTCGGAGTTGGGCGTAGGAACGACCTTCAGGATCAATCTGCCGCGCGATCTGCGCAGCTATCTCGGGAGCAATGCGAAATGAACTCCGGCACACCCGTCACCATCGTCATGATCGAGGATGACGAAGGCCATGCGCGCCTCATCGAAAAGAATATCCGCCGGGCCGGTGTCAGCAACCAAATCGTGCCATTCACCGATGGCACCTCGGCGCTGAACTACCTGATGGGCGATGATGGCAGCGGCCAGGTCAGCAGCGGCCGGCAATTGCTGATCCTCCTCGATCTCAACTTGCCAGACATGACCGGCGTCGACATTCTCGAGAAGGTCAAGAACAACGAGCACACCCGCCGCTCGCCGGTCGTCGTGCTGACCACCACCGATGACCAGCGCGAGATTCAGCGTTGCTATGATCTGGGGGCCAATGTCTATATCACCAAACCGGTCGACTATGACGGGTTTGCCAACGCGATTCGCCAACTGGGATTGTTTTTCTCGGTGATTCAGGTTCCGGAAGCCGACTGACCCATGCCTAACCGCACGCCATATGTGCTCTACATCGATGACGATGCTGGCCTTGCACGCCTGGTGCAAAAGGCAATAGAGCGGCGCGGCTACATCTTCGAGCATGCCACCACCGGCGAACAGGGCCTGGCGCGCATCGCTCAGGGCGGCGTCGACGTGGTGGCACTCGACCACAATCTGCCCACTGGCACCGGGCTTGATGTGCTCGCGGCATTGGGCAGTGTCCCTGATCGACCTGCAGTCGTTTATGTCACTGGCACGGTCGAAACAGCCGTGGCGGTTGCCGCACTCAAGGCGGGCGCGGCTGACTATGTGCTCAAAACCGTAGACGCTGATTTCCTCGAACTTCTGACGAGTGCCATTAGCCATGCCGTCGACCTGCAGCGGCTTAACCGCGCCAAGGCCAAGGCCGAGCAGGAAATGCGCGAGGCCAAGGACCGGGCCGAAACGCTGCTGGGAGAGGTCAATCACCGCGTGGCCAACAGTCTAGCCATGGTGGCGGCCCTGGTGGGCCTGCAGGCCAATGCCATTACCAATGAGGAAGCCCGCAGCGCGCTGGCCGAAACACAAGCCCGCATCCAGGCGATCGCCGGCGTGCACCGGCACCTCTACACCACCGACGATGTGCGCTCGGTCCATATCGGGGAATATCTGCATAGCCTCGCCAGCGAACTTGAAACCTCGATGCAAGCCGCCGGCAGCGTGTCGCGCATTCGTGTGGCGGTAGAGAACATTTCCATTCCCACCGAGAAAGCGGCTTCGGTCGGCGTGATCGTCACGGAACTTGTGACCAACGCGATCAAATACGCCTATGGCGA